>NZ_JBHSUM010000191.1:0-7155 GCF_042660605.1 Nitratireductor sp. GCM10026969 | reverse complement strand
GGGCGATCGCCTTCGCGCTCGCCGAGGCGGGCGTCACGCGCCTGACCATCGCCAACCGCACCCTGAAAAGGGCGCGCGAATTGGCCGAGGCCGTGGCCGCGGCGTTTCCCGCGGTCGCCGTCTCCGCCGGGACGGAAGGGCTCTCCGATCACGATGTGATCGTCAACGCGACCTCGCTCGGCCTTGATCCTGCGGATCCGCCGCCCGTCGATGTGACGCAACTGAGGCCCGGCCAGGTTGTCGCCGAGGCGATCATGGAGCCGGAAGTCACCCCCCTGCTTGAAGCCGCAAAGGCATCCGGCTGCAGGGTCCAGCCCGGCCGGCCGATGCTCGACAGCCAGATCGCGCTCATGGCGCGGCACATGGGGGCGCTCTCATGACGCCGTGCCGTCGCGCGCGGCCGGGTTTGTGCCCGCCGGCCCGGACGCGGGAATAACGCTATGGCCGAGGCAGCGACATTCGACTACGTCATCGTCGGCGGAGGAACGGCGGGCTGCGTCCTGGCCAACCGGCTCACCGCTTCGGGCCGGCACTCGGTGCTCCTGCTCGAGGCGGGCGGCGAGGGGAGGGGATTCTGGATCCCCATCCCCGCCGGTTTCAATAAGCTTTTGACCGACCCGCGTCACAACTGGCGGTTCGCCACGGAGCCGGAACCGGCAACCAACAACCGCGTCATCGCCGTGCCGCGGGGCAAAGGCCTCGGCGGCTCCACACTCATCAACGGCATGATCTACATCCGCGGCCAACAGCAGGATTACGACCGGTGGGCGCAACTCGGCTGCACGGGCTGGAGCTTCGAGGACGTCCTGCCCTATTTCCGCCGGGTGGAGAACTTCGACGGGCCGGAGGATGCCTATCGCGGGACCGGCGGACCGCTGCCCGTGACGGTGGTGCGCGAGCGGCCGGAGATCGCCGAAGCCTTTATCGCCGCAGCCGAGGCGGCCGGCCACTCGCGCAATCCGGACTATAACGGCCGGACTCAGGACGGTTTCGGCTACTACCAGGTCAACCAGCGCGACGGCCGCCGCGTCAGTGCGGCCGACGCCTATCTGAAGCCCGCCCGCCGCAGGCTCAATCTGCGCGTCGAGACGCATGCGCGCGCTGTGAAGCTCGTATTCGCCGACGGCCGTGTGCAGGGTGTCATGGTACGCACGCGCTCCGGGGAGAGGCTTTTTCGGGCGCGCCGCGAGGTCGTCCTGACGGCCGGTGCCGTCCAGACGCCGCAGCTTCTGGAGCTTTCCGGCATCGGCGTGCCCGCCGTGCTGCAGGCGGCGGGCATTCCGGTGCGCCATGCGCTCCCGGGTGTGGGGGAAAATTATCTCGACCATTTCTGCACCCGCATGAACTGGCGCGTCCGCCTGCCGGTCACCCTGAACGAGGCGACGCGCGGGTGGCGACTTCTCAGCTCCGTCGCGCAGTATTTCGCCACGCGCCAGGGCATCCTCACCCTCGGCACCGGACTGGTGCACGGCTTCGTGCGCACGAGGCCTGGGCTGGACGGGCCGGACGTCCAGTACTTCTTCATGCATGCGAGCTACGCCAACGCCGCCGAACGCCGCCTCGACCGCCATCCCGGGATGACGATCGGCGTGACGCAGTTGCGGCCGGAATCGCGCGGCAGCATTCACATCAAGGCGCCCGGACCGGATACCCCGCCGGCGATCCGCCCAAATTTCCTCGCCGCCGAGGAAGACCGGCGCTCGATGATCGAAGGCATGAAATGCGCGCGCCGCATCGTCGAGCAGGCGCCCATGAACCGCTATCGCGGGCCCGAGATGAGCCCGGGACCCGCCTGCCGTACGGATGAGGACTGGCTGGCCTTCGCCCGCGACAACGGGCAGACCATCTACCACGTCGCCGGGACCTGCCGGATGGGCGCGGATGCCGAGGCGGTGGTCGATCCGCGCCTGCGCGTGCGCGGCTTGGCGGGCCTGCGTGTTGCCGATGCGTCGGTGATGCCGGCCATAATCTCGGGCAACATCCAGGCTGCCGTCTTCATGATTGCCGAAAAGGCTGCGGACCTCATATTGGAGGACGCTTCCCAACCCGGCTGATGCGCAGTGAGCCGCACGCGCCGGGCCAAGTGTTCAGATCGGCAGCGGCCGCCGCTCCTCGATCGCCTCCATGGCGAAATAGGAGGTGACCGATTCCAGCTCCACCTTCTGGATCAGCCGCTGGTAGACGAGATCGTAGCTGGCCATGTCGGCGGTGACGATGCGCAGCATGTAGTCGTAGTCGCCGCCGATGCGGAAGAAGTCCACCACTTCGGGAATGCTCGAGACGTGCTGCCGGAAGCTCTGCAGCCAGGCCGCCGAGTGGTGTCGCGTCTTGACCATGACGAAGACGACGAGGCCAAGGCCGAGCTTGCCGCGGTCGAGCCGCACCGTGCGGCCGCGTATGATGCCGGCGTCCTCCAGCGCCCGCAGCCGCCGCCAGCAGGCGTTTTGCGAAAGGCCGACGCGGTCGGCCAGGTCGCGTTGCGAGAGCGCCGCGTCCTGTTGCAGCTCGCGCAGGATGCGCTTGTCGATATGATCGATTTTTTGCCTGTTCATCCGATCATATGAACGATCAATCCTTCGATTTGCAAGGTAATTGGTGAAAATGATCGTGTCGGATCGTGCCAAACTTTACCGCCAAATGCACGACAGGCGGAAAGAGCAGGCATGCAGGGACTTAAGCATTTTGCCGAAAGTCTGAAGGGCGACGATCTGCCGGCACGACTGCGCGCCGGCCTGATCGGCGAGAGCGCCCGTATCGACGGGCCGTTCGGGCCGAAGCCGCTTATCTATGCCGACTATGTGGCCTCCGGCCGCGCACTTGCCCAGATCGAGGATTTCGTGCGCGAGGCGGTACTCCCCTATTATGCCAACAGCCATACCGAAGCATCCTATTGCGGCGCGTTCTGCACGCGTCTGCGCGAAGAGGCCCGGGACGTTGTCCGTCGCGCGGTGCGGGCGGACGAGGCGACGAGCGTGGTATTCGCCGGATCGGGCGCCACGACCGGCATCAACAAGCTGGTGCGGCTTTTGCAGGTCCCCGAGATGGCCGCGGCGGGGCAGCGTCCCGTGGTGTTCATCGGCCCCTACGAGCACCATTCGAACATTCTGCCCTGGCGTGAGAGCGGTGCGGAGACGCTCGAGATACCGGAGGCCAGGGACGGTGGGCCCGATCTCGATATCCTCGCGCACGAGCTGGAAAGCCGCCCAAGCGCCGTGCTGAAGGTCGGCGTCTTCTCCGCGGCCTCGAACGTAACGGGCATCGTCACCGATACGGACAGGATCACGCGGTTGCTGAAGGCGCATGGCGCCCTGGCCGTCTGGGACTATGCCGGCGGCGCACCCTATCTGGCGATGGACATGCGCGCAGGCACGGACTGCGCGAAGGACGCCATCGTCTTCTCGCCGCACAAGTTTCCCGGCGGGCCGGGTGCGTCCGGCGTGCTTGTCCTGCGCAATGCGGTTGCGCGCACGCAAAGGCCGAGCATGCCCGGCGGCGGCTCGGTCACCTTCGTCTCCCCCTGGACGCACGACTACTCAGCCTCGCTGTCGGCGCGCGAGGAAGCCGGAACGCCGAACGTCGTCGGCGATATCCGCGCGGCCCTAGTGCTCCTCGTCAAGGAGGCGCTCGGCCGGGATTTCATCGAGGGCCGCAACCATGCGCTGCGTGAACGCGCACTTGCGGTCTGGTCGGCCAATCCGCACATCGAACTCCTCGGCAACATGCACGCGCCGGCATTGCCGATCTTCTCTTTTCGGGTCCGCCGTGCCGACGGTACATATCTGCATCACCAGCTCTTCACCCGAATGCTGAGCGATGCGGAAGGGATCCAGGCCCGCGGCGGCTGCGCCTGCGCGGGACCCTATGCACATCGTCTGCTCGACATCGACGAGGGGCGCTCGCGTGCCCTGCTTGCCGCCATCCGCGCCGGACGCGAGATCGAAAAGCCGGGTTGGGTGCGGCTCAACCTGAGCTATCTTCTCGACGACGAGAAGGCGGACAGGATCATCGGCGCCGTCGACCGGCTTGCGCGAGAGGCGGAGACGATCGCCAATGCCTACGCTTTCGACCCGGCGACGGCACGCTTCAAGCACGAGACCACGCCGCGGGAACTTGAAGAAAGGCGGGTCGGTTGAGGGGTGATTTTTTCGGTTGACCATGGAGCAGGACGGGGCGTTGATGGTTAAATTCCGGCAGGTGCACGGGTTTCGGCGGCTCCGTGCCGCGCGGAGGCGGCTGCGTCCGACAATGGGGATAGACGTCTCCACATCCTGCGATTTGACCGGCACGCCCGCCTGCGCATATGCATGCCCGCCGGCACGGTGTGGGCGTGGCCTTGCCAACAATATACGCGTGCGGCCGGGACATTTGGAACGATTATGGGGCGAAAGGGCTGCGGAAAGGGCGGAAATACCTTTTCACGGCCGGCCAGAAGGCGAAGATAGACGCGTATGAACATATCCGGGACGACAGACATCGAAGCGGGCCGGCGGCGCCTGGCCGAACTCGAGGCGCGTGTGAGGCGGGACCTCGATTATCTGTGCCTGCCGCCGGCGAACTGGGTGCCTTCGCGTCAGCACGGGGGCGAGCACGTCCACGACGTCATCGTCATCGGCGGCGGGATGGTCGGGCTCGTCGGCTATTTCGCGCTGTGGAGCGGAGGCATGCGCAACATGCGTATCCTCGACCGCAGCCCCGCCGGCCGCGAGGGACCGTGGCTCAATTATGCGCGCATGGAGACGCTGCGCTCGCCCAAGCAACTCACGGGTCCCGCCTACGGCCATGCCTCGCTCACCTTCCGCGCCTGGTTCACCGCGCAATATGGCGAGGCGGCTTGGCAGGCGCTGGACAAGATTCCGCGGCCGATGTGGATGGACTATCTCGTCTGGTACCGCAAGGTGCTGGACATCCCGGTCGAGAACGAGGTGGAAGTGACGCGGGTGGCTCCCGAGGGGCCGTATCTGCGCCTTGAGCTTGCCGGCCGCGGCGCCAAGGAGAAATCAATCCTGACGCGCAAATTCGTCATGGCGACGGGGCGCGAGGGGCTGGGGCGGCCGAACATCCCCGCTTTCGTGAAAACGTTGCCACGGCATGCCTGGGCACACTCGTCCGACGACATCGACTTCGCGGCGCTGAAGGGCAAGCGCGTGGTTGTCATCGGTGTCGGCGCTTCCGCCGTCGACAACGCCGCGGAGGCGTTGGAGGCCGGCGCCAGGGAAGTCCGCCATGTCATCCGGCGCAAGGAGATGCCGACCATCAACAAGATGATGGGGATCGGCTCCTTCGGCTTCACGGCAGGATATGCACAGCTGCCGGACGAATGGCGCTGGCGCTTCATGCAGTATTCCTTCGTCACCCAGACGCCCGCCCCGCGCGGCTCGACGCTGCGGGTGAGCCGGCACGACAATGCCTATTTCCACTTCGGGCAAGGCATTGCGCGCATGGCGCACGAAGGTGGCGAGGTGGTGATCGAAACGACCGCAGGCAAGCGGCTCAAGACGGATTTCGTCATCCTCGGCACCGGCTTCACGGTCGACCCGCTGGCGCGCACCGAACTCGGCGAGGCGGCCGAGGAGATCATGCTGTGGCGAGACCGTTATACCCCGCCGCCGGGCGAGGAGAGCGAAGAGCTGGGCAATTTCCCCTATCTCGGGCCGGACTTCTCCTTCCGCGAGCGCATCCCGGGAAGGGCGCCGTGGCTTTCCAACGTCTACTGCTTCAATTACGGGGCCTCGGCAAGTCTCGGCAAGGTCTCCGGCGACATCCCCGGCATCAGCGAGGGCGCCTCGTGGCTGGCCCGCGAGATCGCCGCCACGCTTTACCGCGAGGACGTCGAGATCCACTGGCAGGGTATGCTCGACTATTCCAAGCCCGAGCTTCAGGGCGACGAATGGACGGAATCGGAAATCGAGGACGAAACGCAGACGGCATCCGCGCCCGCCTGCACCGAGGGGAGCTGAAGACGCGATGAGCGAAGTTTTTTCCGACGACATCGTCGCACGGCTGGCCGGGGCCGACGCCACCGACCGGGTCCGAGCGGCGCTCGAAAGCCGCGCCGATGTGATGGCGATGACGCAGACCACCCACGACGCCGCGCTGTCACCGGCCGATCCCGGCGGCCTTTCCCACGCGTTACGGACCGCGCTCGCCGTGCGCGTTGCCCGGCTGAACGAGAACGCGGAACTTGCCGACCACTATCGCACGCTGCTTGAAAAGGCGGGGGCAGGTGAAGCAGAAAACGCTGTCTCGGATCCCGCCTATAGGGGGCATGAAGAGCACCGCCTGTCGGCGATTATCGCCTTCACCGATCTCGTCTCCATGCGACCGCGGGACACGCGGGCCGCCGACATCGAGGCGCTGCAGGCGGCCGGCATCCCCGATGCCGATATCGTGCGTCTTGCCGAACTCAACGCGTTTCTGGCCTATCAGATCCGCGTGATCGCGGGATTGAAGCTGATGAAGGCGACGGCATGAGCGACATCATTCACGAATTCACGACCGAAATTCCGCACTGGCGTCCGCGGGTGAAGCCGATCGACCTTGCCGAGGCGACGCCTGAGCAGCTCGATGCGCTGAAGGTCACGCCGTCCAACACCAAGGTGTCGGACTACGTGCTGGTGCTTGCCAACGACGTCGAGACACTGAAGGTCCGCACGCCGCTCTTCAACGCGATCATGTACAATCGAGGCGGGCTTGGCAGGGCCGAGCGTGAGCTGGGCGCCACGGCGGCCTCGGTGGTCAACCACTGCGTCTACTGCGCCGCCGTCCATGCCAGCCGCTACAACCAGCTCGCCAAGGATGAAAGCGTGATGGAGCGCGTCTTCCGTGACGGCGAGGCAGCCGAGCTCGATGAGCGCCAGCAGGCCATCTTCCGCTTCGCGGTCAAGCTCTCCAAGGCGCCGAGCGAGGCGGATGAAGAGGACATGCAGGCCTTGCGCGACGCCGGCCTCGATGACGGGGAGATCCTCGATCTCATTCTCTCGGCCTCGCTTTTCGGCTGGGCCAACCGGCTGATGCATGTGCTGGGCGACCCGGTCGCCAAGGAGGGGCCGGCGCGATGACGGCGGGCGAAGGATTGTGCGTGGGCATTGCCGGCGCCGGCGCTATCGCCTTCGGTGCGGCCGCCTTTCTCGAGCAGGCCGGCCATCGGCCGGTGCT
>NZ_JBHSUM010000190.1:0-7218 GCF_042660605.1 Nitratireductor sp. GCM10026969 | reverse complement strand
CAGCGCGGCCTCGCCCCATGGCGCCACGGCGCCGCGGCCCGCCGCCTCCACGACCACATCCACGTCGAGCCCGTCAAGTTCCTCGGGCCGCGCGATGAGACGCGCGCCGTCAGGCAGATCATCCCTTGCCTGTGCCGTATCGCGCACCGCAACGGCGACGATCTCGATACGGTCCTCATCGCGGGCGCGCAGGAGCTCTGCCACGCGCCGGCCGATCGCACCCCATCCCACGAGGCACAGGCGCATTCTGCGCGGCTTTCCTTCAGATCCCGACATAGGCGCGCACCCGGTCCGCATCCCGCTCTATGTCCGCCGCGGTCCCGGACCATACCGTCCTGCCCTTTTCGAGCACGTAATGACGATCTGCGATCCGCTTGAGGATCGCAAGGTTCTTGTCGATGAGCAGGATCGACTGGCCCGTCTCCTTCAACGCCTCGATGCAGTGCCAGATCTCGCGGCGGATGACTGGCGCCAGCCCCTCCGTCGCCTCGTCCAGGATCAGAAGCCGCGGATTGGTCATCAGCGCCCGGCCGATGGCCAGCATCTGCTGCTCGCCGCCCGAAAGGGTTGACGCCCCTTGCTGTGCCCTTTCGCGCAGGCGCGGGAAAAGCGCATAGATGCGTTCGAGGGTCCACGGCTCCGCCCGCTTGAGCCGGTTGGCGGCGGTGGCAACGAGGTTCTCGCGCACCGACAGCGTGGGGAAGACCTGCCGCCCCTCCGGCACGAGACCGACGCCGAGCCGGGCGATCGCTTCCGGCGCCGCGCCGCCGATCGGCCGGTCGGCGAAGGTCAAGGTCCCGCCGTCCGGCTTCAGAAGGCCCATGATGCACTTCACCGTGGTGGTCTTGCCCATGCCGTTGCGCCCGAGCAGCGTCACCACCTCGCCATCGGCAATCTCGAGTCCGACATCGAAGAGCACCTGACCCGACCCGTAGGCCGCCTGCAGACCCCTGACGCTCAGCACAATTCGTCTCCTTCGCCCAGA
Source organism: Nitratireductor sp. GCM10026969 (assembly GCF_042660605.1). Lineage (NCBI taxonomy): Bacteria > Pseudomonadati > Pseudomonadota > Alphaproteobacteria > Hyphomicrobiales > Phyllobacteriaceae > Nitratireductor > Nitratireductor sp. GCM10026969. The sequence continues at coordinate 6,233 of NZ_JBHSUM010000190.1, read as the reverse complement.
TAGGCGGCGCGGACTTCCGGGTTGTTGCGGATCTCTTCCGGGTTGCCCGTGGCGATGATGCGGCCATAGACGAGCACCGAGATGCGGTCCGCCAGGGCGAACACCGCATCCATGTCGTGCTCGACGAGCAGGATGCTCGTTCTGCCCTTGAGGCCGCCCAGGACCTCGATCATCTGCCGGCTTTCCACATGGCCGAGCCCCGCCATCGGTTCGTCGAGCAGCAGAAGGCGCGGCTTCGTCGAAAGAGCGACGACGAGCTCGAGCTGCTTGCGCTCGCCATGAGAGAGGTTCGCCACCGGAACCTTCGCCCGGCTCGCCAGCCCGGCTTCGCTCAGAAGGTCGACCGAGCGGTCGACCAGGCCTGCGTCACGATGCACATTGCGGAAAAAACGGAAGCTGTGCCCCTCGCTCACCTGCAGCGCGACGAGAACGTTCTCGAGCACCGTGTAGTCGGGCAGAAGGCAGGTCACCTGAAAAGACCGCGCCAGTCCCCGTGAGACGCGCGCATGGGTGGGAAGGCCGTTGATCGGCCGGCCCTTTAGCGCGATCTCCCCGGCATCCGGGCGCAACTCGCCGAAAAGCTGGGCGATCAGCGTCGTCTTGCCGGCACCGTTGGGACCGATCAGGGCGTGGATCTCGCCGGGCTCGACGGTGAGGTCCACCATGTCGGTCGCCACGAGGCCGCCGAAACGCTTGCTAAGGCCGCGGACTTCAAGCACGGGACCGGTCATGGCCGCCCTCCCCCGAGCCGGCGGACAAGCGCATCCACGCCGCCTTGCGTGTAGAGCACCACGAAAAGCAGCACGAGGCCGACGCCGAGCTGCCAGTGTTCCGTCCAGGAGGCGAGCATCGATTCCAGCACCAGGAACACCGCCGCGCCGATCACCGGACCGAACAGCGTGCCGACGCCGCCAAGGATGACCATGATCATCAGCTCGCCCGATTTAGTCCAGTGCAGCATGTCCGGGCTGGCATAGCGCAGGAAGTTCGCCATCAGCGCCCCGGCAAGCCCCGCGCCCATGCCCGAGATGACGAACGCGGCGAGTTTATAGCGGTAGACGGGCAGGCCGATCGCCGCCATCCGCCGCTCGCTCTGGCGCAGGCCGACAAGCACGTTGCCGAAACGCGAATTGACGAGCCGCCACAGGAGGAGAAAGAACCCGGCGGCGATGGTAAGGCACACATAATACATGGTCGGCCGGTCGCGCAGGTTCAGCCCCAGCGCTTCGTTGGCGCGGCGAATGATCAGCCCGTCGTCGCCGCCATAGGCCTTCAGCGAGACAAAGAGGAAGAAGAGCATCTGCGCGAAGGCGAGCGTGATCATGATGAACTGCACGCCGCTGGTGCGCAACGAGAGGGCGCCGATCAGCCCCGCCACAAGCCCGCCGACAAGTATGGCCGCCGGGACCGTCACGAGGAACTGGTCCGTGCCGGGGATGAAGCCGAGAAACGGCGTGCCGTCCATGTAGTGCTGGTAGAGGATTCCCACGACATAGCCGCCGATGCCGAAGAACGCGGCGTGCCCGAAGCTGACCATGCCGCCATAGCCCAGCACCAGGTTGAGGCTCGCCGCGGCGATGCCGTAGATGATGATGCGCGTGGCCAGCGACGTCATGGCCGGGTGGCCGGCGGCTTCGGCGATCAGGGGCAGTGCGAGGAGGAGCACGACCGCGACCGCCGCGAGCATTCGCACTGTTCTCGATGTTCTCATGGAGGTTTTCACCGGGGCCTCAGCTCTGTTGGATGAAGAGCCCTTTGGGCCGGAAGAGAAGGACGATCGCCATGAGCAGATAGATGCCCATGGATGAGATGCCGGCACCCAGCGCGTCGGCCTCGGGCCCCTGCATGATCTGCCGCAGGAAGGCGGGCATATAGGAGCGCAGAAGCGTGTCGATGACGCCGATGATGAGGCTTGCGAAGAAGGCGCCGCGGATCGACCCCACGCCGCCGACGACGACCACGACGAAGGTGGTGATCAGGATCTGCTCGCCCATGCCGATCTGGACGGCCTGGATCGGCCCCGTGACGAACCCCGCCAGTCCGGCAAGAAGCGCCCCGAGCCCGAAGACCAGCGTGTAGAGCAGGCGCACATCCACGCCCAGTGCGCGGACCATGTCGCGATTGGTGGAACCGGCCCTGACCAGCATGCCGATCCGCGTGCGGTTGATCAGCAGGTAGAGCCCGAAGGCAACGGATAGACCGAGCCCGATGATCGCCAGACGATAGACGGGATAGACGAGCCCCGGCAGAAGCTCCACCGAACCGTTCAGGAACGCTGGCGTGGGGATGAAGAGCGGCTGCCGGCCGAAGATCATGGTCACAAGCTGATTGGCGATCAGGATCAGGGCGAAGGTGGCCAGCACCTGGTCGAGATGGTCGCGCTGGTAAAGGCGGCGCACGACGAGGAACTCGATGGCCATGCCGGCGAGCGCAGCCACGGCAAGCGCGGCGGGGACGCCCAGGAGGAACGATCCCGTCTCCGCGACCAGATAGGTCCCCGCATAGGCGCCGATCATGTAGATCGAGCCATGGGCCAGATTGATGATTCCCATGATGCCGAAGATGAGCGTCAGCCCGGCCGCCATGAGAAAGAGCATCAGGCCGAACTGCAGGCCGTTCAGCAATTGCTCGAGGAACAATGTCATCGCTTACCGCCGATACCGAAAGCGCGGAATCCGGGCTGGGCGGCGAACCGCCCTGCCCGGAGGCCCGCTACATCTTGCATTCGGCGGCGTAGCTGTCGCCGTGGTCCGTAAGCACGGTCCCGGTCGTCTTCAGCGTCGGCGTGCCATCCTCGCCCTCGACCACCTCGAGCGAATACCAGTCCTGGACCGGGTGCTGGTTCGGGCCGAACTCGAAATCACCGCGGACCGACTCGAAATCCGCCTTGCGCAACGCCTCACGGAAAGCATCCGGATCCTCGAGACCGCCGGTCTGCTTCAAGGCTGAGGCGATCAGGCGGGCGGTGTCGTAGCCCTGGCTGGCGTAATAGGTGAGCGGCCGGTCATAGGCCTCCTGCCAGGCTGCGACGAATTCGCGGTTGGCTTCGTTGTCGAAGTCCGTGTTCCAGTGGCTCGACACCTTCAGCCCCAGGGCCGCCTCGCCCACCGCCGCGAGCGTCACCCCGTCCATCGAAGGCTCTGCCACGACCATGGGGATCGTGTCCATCAGGCCGGCCTGCTGGTACTGGCGCAGGAACGCGATACCGAGGCCGCCGGGATGGAACTGGAACACGACCTCCGGCGCCGCATCGCGGATCTGCGCCATCTCGGCGGCGAAGTCGGTCTGTTCGAGCTGGGTATAGATCTCGCCGACGATCTCACCCTCGAAAAAGCGCTTGAAGCCGGCGATCGCGTCCTGGCCGGCCTGGTAGTTCGGCGCCAGCACGAAGGCCGTCTTGTGGCCAAGATCGTTGGCATACTGGCCCGCGCTCTCGTGCAGGCTGTCGTTCTGCCAGGAGACGACGAAGTAGTTCTCGTGGCAGCCCCGCCCCGCGAGGTTCGACGGGGCGGCGTTCGGGCTGATGTAGAAGGCGCCGTTGTCGACGATCTCCGGCACGGTCGCCCCCGCGACATTCGAGAAGACGATGCCGGTGAACAGCTCGATGCCCTCGTTGCTCATCATCCGTTCGGCGATCTGGCGGCCGCTTCCCGGATTCAGGCTGTCATCTTCCACGAGAAGCTCGACATCGGCCCCGCCGAGCTTGCCGCCTTCCATGTCGATGGCAAGCTGAAACGCGTCGCGGATGTCCTGCCCCAGATAGCCGGCCGGGCCGGACAGGGTCGTGATCATGCCGATCTTCAGCGGTTCGGCATTCACCGCCGTCGCCAGCAGCGCCAGGGCGCCGGCACTCAGAAACGATTTGAAACGCATGTTCCCCATTCCTCTTCTTCTTGGCGGCAGCTTTGCTGCCGGAAACCCGGCCGGTCAACCGGTCGTTAAAGCTTTACCCAACCCTCCGGCGGCTCCTTGCCGGGATGAACGCTGCCGCAGTTCGGGCAGGTGCGCGCCTTCTCATCGGCGTAGAAGGCTTGGTAAATGGGCGGGAGGTCGCGCACAATGCTTTTGAGCGAGACCTCGACCCGCTTCACCAGTGCCTGGCAGTCGAAGCAGTACCACTCGAAGGCGTCAAGCTGGTCGGGCTGGCGCTTCGGCTCGATGACGAGGCCGACGGAGCCTTCCTGCGGGCGCTGCGGCGAGTGGCGCACATGCGGCGGAAGCAGGAAGATGTCGCCCTCACGGATCGGCACGTCATAGAAATCGCCGTTGTCGACGACCTTGAGCAGCATATCTCCCTTGAGCTGATAGAAGAACTCCTCCACCGGGTCGTCGTGATAGTCGGTGCGCTTGTTCGGCCCGCCGACCACCGTCACCATCATGTCGGCGTCTTCCCAGATCTGCTGATTGCCCACCGGCGGCTTCAACAGATGCTTGTGTTCGTCGATCCACTTGGAAAAATTGAAGGCTGCGAGTCTCCTGCCGTCAGTCATCGTGGTCCTCCATCGGCTGCGTGATGCCCTCGGCCAAGCCGGTCACAGGCTGAGGCCGCATGTTTCGAAGGCGGCACGGGTCGCCCTCTTCTCCTCCTCGGTCAAAGGCAGGAGCGGCGGCCGCACCGCGCCCCCCACCTGCCCGAGGAGATCCTGCCAGTACTTCTGGTGCGCCTGGGGCTTTTCGGCCGGACGCGTCGAGCGCAAAGCGTGACGCACCGGCTCCAGGCTGTCGCGCACGGCGCGCGCCTTCCCGGCTTCGCCGGCGAACGCCAGGTCGGTGTATTCACGCATGCGCAGATCGTTTTTCGTCTGCAGGAGGTAGGGAGGCGAGGAGCACAGATAGAGCTGCCATCCAAGCTCCAGGATGTTGTCCAGCCACTCCTCCTCCGACGCGGTGCTGACGAGAATGCGGTCGCCGGCAAGCCGCGTCAGCTCGGCATACATTTCGCGCGGCACGCTGTACTTGATCGCCACGACGTTCTCGATATCGGCGAGACGATTGCACAATTCGGGGCTCATCAGATAGCCGCTGTCGGGATGGCTCCAGAGCGCGATACCAATGTCCACCTTTTCGGCGATCGTACGGTAGTAGCTGTAAAGCGTCTCGTCGTGCGCCTTGAAGAAGTGCAGGACCGGCGCGTGCACGACGATATAATCCGCGCCCACCTTCTGCGCGTGGCGGGCGAGTTCGAGGACCACATCCATGTTCTGGTCCGAGCAGGACATGATGGTGGCCGCCCGCCCGGCGCACGCCTCCACCGCGATTTCGAAGCTGCGCTTGCGCTCCTCGACCGACATGGAGAAGAACTCGCCCTGCTTGCCGGCGATGAAGAAGCCATCGATCCTCAGATCCTCGATCCAATGGTCGATGTTGCGGCGAAATCCGTCCTCGTCGACGGCGAGATCGTCGGTGAACGGTGTCAGGGCGGCCGCCCAGATCCCCTTCATGTGCTGCCGCGCGTAGGCCTTGGCGCCTTTCTTGCTGTACTTCATCCTCTATCCCCCGGACGGGGCGCTTCGCCTTGTTGGAGAACACGCCATATCTTTTCGCTGGTCAGCGGCATCTGCAGGTCGCACGGGCGGAAAGGCGCAAGCGCGTCGCGTACGGCGTTGTAAAGCGCCGCCGGTACGCCGATGCAGCCGGCCTCGCCCACACCCTTTGCGCCCAGCGGATTGGTACGCGCCGGTGTCTCCAGCTTGTCGATCTCGATCGATGCCGGCATGTCGCCGGCCCGCGGCAGCGCATAATCCATGAAAGAGCCGGTCAGAAGCTGCCCGTCGCCGTCATAGACGATGCGCTCCATCAGCGCCTCGCCAAGTCCCTGCGCCAGGCCGCCGACGAGTTGTCCGTGCACCATCAGCGGATTGACGACCACGCCCGCGTCGTCCACCCAGAAGAACTTCTCGATCTTCGGCGTTCCGGTTTCGCGGTCGATCCCCACCACGGCGAGACATATGCCGCTGCTCCAGGCCTCGCCATCGGCGTGGTAGACGACCGATTCCGTCAGCGCGGCTTCTTCGATACCGCCCGAGGGGGCGGAAAGCGCATGGCGTGCGACATCCGCCCACGAAAGGGTCACAGAGGTGTCTTTCGAGGTGATCGCTCCTTCCCCGAAACGTAGCGCTTCCTCGGCGCAGCCGATCAGCCCGGCGGCGACCTCCGCCACCTGGCGGCGCAATGCCTGACAGGCGCGCAGCATGGCGCTGCCGCCGATGGCGGTGCTGCGGCTGGCCAGCGCG
>NZ_JBHSUM010000189.1:0-7287 GCF_042660605.1 Nitratireductor sp. GCM10026969 | reverse complement strand
GCATGGTCGGCGTGCGGCCGGAGGAGGAGTTCGGCACGGTGCTGGCGCATGCGCGCGCCCGTTTCGGCGTGGACGCCCCGGTTCTCCAGCTCCTGACGACGGTCGCCGCCGACGAGAGCGAACTGCGTGTCTATTGGCACGTGCTCGACGGTCGCTCCAACGAAACATATCTCTCCGCTTCGGCGGCCATGGAACTGGCGCCCGGCCAGCGGCAGGCGGTGCATGCGGAAGTGGCGCGCCAGGTCGCGGCATCGCTGGCGCGCCTCGAGGCCGGCATGAAGGCCGGGCAGGCGGCCGGCGAAGGCGCATCCTTCTCCAGGCTGCCCTGGCATTCAATCGGATTGGAGTAGATCGACGGCCACGCTCCCCGCCTGCAGGAGGCGGGCAATCCCGCACGGGAAAACCTTCGAGCGGTGCTATCCTCCTCGCCCGTCATCCTGGCCATGCGGCGAAGCGCCGAGCCGGGCCTGAGAGCGGCAGCTAGCGCCGACTGTTCCGGGACACAGCCGGGATGGGGCTCTTCGGCAAGTTAAGGAGCCGTGCTCCATGACGTTGCAACCACCACCCAAAGCCTTCAGCTTCCGGGGCGGTGGTCGTCGTCGGTGCGGCAAGAACTCTTATATGCGCCCTCGCGTTGCGCAGAAGAAGCGAAGCGGGCGGCATTTCCCAATCCCGGTCGTACAGGCCGCCTTCCGTCATGAAAGCGATAGACTAGCGGATCCAGAATGCCGGCCGGATGCAGTTTTCATCCGCGACCGGAATCTCGTGCATGATTCGCGAGCCCTTGAAATAGGGATGTTCGCGTTTGCATTCCTCGAGCAGGTCGAGGTCCACCGGCCCGTCCCGGACCAGCGTCATGTCCATGTCCTCCTCGCACAGGCCGAGTTCGGCGAGTTCGTCGAGAAGTCGCAGGATAATGGTCTTGTCGATCAGCGGGCTGGCTGGCACGGTCCTGTCCACGCATGGGATCACGGATAACCGGCTGTCACGCGTACCCATGCACTTGCAGGGGGCCCAAGACCCCACCTGCGACACACGGGGCGTAGCAGGCGGGGCCCTGGGTTAAGCCGGTCCGGGGGGCGGGAGGACCGGCTATTTCTTTGCCACCGGCCGCCGGGGCGACGCGTCGGCTGGAGCGTTCGCGGGACCGCGGCGGGAGGTCATATCGGCCGCGGCCGAACAACCACGGCCCCGCTGAAGCCTTTCCGGGCGGCGAACGAGGAAGGGGCCCTTTCGTCATCTGCCCGCAATCCCTGGCTCCGTCTGTGCGTGTGTTTTGCCCCGGCCCGACACTTATGGACAAATAGGGCGCCGCTGTTCGTTTGATTTTTTTGCAAAGGCGCTGCGTTTCAGCGCCGGGCGAGCAGCGTCTCCAGCAAGACCGGGCGGTAGTCCCGCGCGTCCACGCCGACATCGTATTGCCGGGTGACGGGTTTCAACCGGCCATGGGAGTGGCCGTGCAGGTTGACCGACTTGTTGCCCATCCGGTTCCAGGTGCGAAAGGGATAGTGGCAAAGGACGAGCATCACGCCGTTCACGGTGAGCTCGGCATAATGCTGCACGCTCGCCCAGCCGCCGGCCGAGACGGTAGCCGCACCGTCATTGTTGCCGATGACGAGATGCTTGCGCCCGTTGAGCGCCTCGAGAAGGGCATCGGGATCCCGCCGCGTGAAGTCGCCCAGGTGCCAGACCTCGTCCCCGGGGCCCACCACCGCATTCCAGGTTTCCACCAGAGCCTCGTCGTGCTCCAAGAGCGAGCCGAAGGGCCGGCGGTCGATGCGCAGCACGCGAGGATCGCCGAAATGAGTATCGCCGGTGAAGAAGAGCATGCCGCGAACCCGTTCCTTTCTCGAAAAGGTTCACCGCGATATGGCCGGCCGTCCGTCCTTCGGCAAGGACGCCGAAAGCGAAAGTGTGGCGCGTGGCATGGGCGCACGCGCCGCGCCCGCCATGCACCGTAGCCTCGGCATATCATGAAACCGTATTTGGATTCATGGATATGCCACCGGCACTGGTTTCCACGGTCATTTTGCTGGCATACCGGCCCGCCGGTAGCGGGCCGGTGCCTTGTGAAACGCCGGTTTACTCTGCGGGCGTCGGCGCGGGCGTCCGCCCGTCGTCGTCTCGATCCGGGTCACCGTCCCTCACCGCCGGTGGCGGACCGGAAAGTGCGGTCTCGCCGACGAAGGCGCTGGGAAGGTTGTGCTCGGCTTCCTGCTCCGTCACGAACCACTGCTTGTAGCGGTAGAGCACGAGGTGGTCGCGACCGAGCGCGCGCAGAAGGCCGTACATCATCACCAGGATGACGAAGGCGAAGGGAAAGCCGGCCACCACGGCGGCCGCCTGCAGGGCCGCCAGTCCGCCCGCAGCGAGAAGAATGGCGGCGATGATTCCTTCGGTCACCGCCCAGAAGAGACGCTGCACCTTCGGCGGATCGATATGGCCGCCGGCCGTCAGCATGTCGATGACGAAGCTGCCGCTGTCGGAAGAGGTCACGAACCACACCACGATCATCACGATCACGACCGCCGTTACCAGCCGCGTGAGCGGGAAATAGTCGAGCAGCCTGAAGATGGCGTTGCCGTAGCCCTGCTGCGTTGCCTCGATCAGGCCCGGATTGCCGGCAAGCTCCATGTGAATCGCCACACCGCCGAAGGCGGTGAACCAGAAGAACAGGATGATGACGGGGATGAAGAGGACACCGAGCGTGAATTCGCGCACCGTGCGCCCGCGTGAGATGCGGGCGATGAAGATGCCGACGAAGGGCGACCAGGAAATCCACCAGGCCCAGTAGAAGATCGTCCAGTTCACCTGCCAGTTGGTGCCCGAATAGGCCTCGCTCCAGAAACTGAAGTAGACGAGATTGCTGATGTAGTTGCCGACATTCTCGACGAAGCTGTCGAAGATGTAGAGCGTCGGTCCCGTGATCAGGATGAACGCGAGCAGCACGAAGCTGAGCTGGATGTTGAAGTTGCTGACGCGCTTGATCCCGCTGTCGAGGCCGAGCATTACCGAGGCGGTGGCAAAGGCGGTGATGATGGCGATCAGCACGATCTGGACGAACAAATTGTCCGGAATGCCGAACAGGCCATTGAGCCCGGCGCTGATCTGCATCACGCCCAGCCCGAGCGTTGTGACGATGCCGAACATGGTGCCGAAGACCGCCAGAATGTCCACCGCATGGCCCCACGGCCCGTAGATGCGCTCGCCGATCAGCGGGTAGAGCGCGGAGCGTATCGAGAGCGGCAGGCCCTTGCGGTAGTGGAAATAGGCGAGCGACAGGCCGACGATGCAGTAGAGCGCCCAGCCGTGAATGCCCCAGTGCAGGAATGACAGCACCATGGCCTGCTCGGCCGCCGCGACGCTTTCGGCTTCGGCGATCGGCGGCGAGAAGAAGTGGAACAGGGGTTCCGCCACCGCCCAGTAGAGCAGGCCGATGCCGATGCCGGCGCTGAACAGCATCGCCGTCCAGGAGAAGAGCCCGTATTCCGGCGCTTCCGTCTGTCCCCCGAGACGGATCCGGCCATAGGGCCCGAGCGCCAGGTAAAGGCTTACAAGGACCGCCAGGTTTGTGACGATGATCAGAAACCAGCCGAAATAGTCGGCGATCGCCGTCTGCGCGCCCGTGAACAGGGCCGCCGCCGTCTCGGTGAAGACGGCGCCGAGGATGATGAAACCCACGATCAACAGCGCCGAGATGGAAAATACCGGCCTGTTCACATGGGGAAAAGGCCCCAGCGGGCCTGTTTCTACTTGTCGGGTCATGTCGATCCCTCCGTGCCGGGTATGTCGCTTCGTGCGGCTTTAGCCTCCGTAGACCGCGCCGTCGGGAAGGTCCCGAGGACCGGCGCGGCAAAGGATGTGCGGTCCGCACCCGAAGCGGATCGCGAGGCGTGTTGTCGGTTCCCCTTCATCACGTTTTCGGCACCCGGACACTTCCGGACGCCGCCGGCGTGATGGGCCGGCCGAGAGCAGCATAGGTCATTCATTCTCCGCGCGGAAAGCGCTGGCTCTCCTCAAGCAGGTTGAGGTCCATATGGTTGCGCATGTAGCGCTCCGACGCCTTCTGGAGAGGCTGGTGATCCCAGGGGAAATAGGCGCCGTTCCTGAGCGCCTCGTAAACCACCCTTCGGCGCGCCTGGCTCTCGCGCACGGCGGCGTCGAACGCATCCATGTCCCAGCGTGCGGCGCGCTGCTCGCGAAAAGCGGCGAGCCGGTCGGCATGGGCAGGATCGTTCGCCAGATTGCGCGTCTCGTGCGGGTCGGCCGCAAGGTCGTAGAGCTGCTCCGGATCGAGGGCGCAATGGACGTATTTCCACCGCCCCTGGCGGATGGCCACGAGCGGCGCGCAGGAACCTTCGGCCGCATATTCCATTAGAACCGGGGTTTCGCGGTCCCCGCCCGCGAAGCAGGGTAGGAGGCTTTCCCCGTCCGTCCACGGCAGCACCTCCTCAAGCGAAATGCCGGCGAGATCGGCAAGCGTGGGTGTCACGTCGAGCGTGGAGACGGGCTGGGCGACGAGGCCCGGCCGTATGCCCGGCCCGGCCATCATCAGCGGCACGCGCGCCGAGCCCTCGAAAAAGCTCATCTTGAACCACAATCCCCGCTCGCCCAGCATGTCCCCGTGATCGGAGCAGAACACGACGATCGTGTCCTCGGCCATGCGCGTTCGCTCGAGCGTGTCGAGCAGCATGCCGATCTTTTGATCCAGATAGGAGATATTGGCGAAATAGGCGCGGCGGGAACGGCGCACGTCCTCTTCCGTGATGGCGAACTTTTCGTAGTCGTTGGCGACGTAAAGACGCTGCGAGTGCGGATCCTGCGCGTGATAGGGGATTTCCTCGAGTTGCGGCTCGAGATGCGGACAATCCTCGTAGAGATCCCAGAACTTGCGCCGCGCCACGTACGGGTCGTGCGGGTGGCTGAAGGACACCGTCAGTGCCCAGGGGCGGCGGTCCGGGTCGTCCTCGATGCGCGCGAGCTGGTAGAGCTTCTGCTCGGCGAAGAAGGCGACCTCGTCGTCATATTCAATCTGGTTGGAAATTTCGGCCACGCCCGCACCGGTGACCGAGCCGAGATTGTGGTACCACCAGTCGATGCGCTCGCCGGGCCTGCGGTAGTCCGGGGTCCAGCCGAAGTCGGCCGGATAGATGTCCGTCGTCAGCCGTTCCTCGAAGCCGTGCATCTGGTCCGGCCCCACGAAATGCATCTTGCCCGACAGGCAGGTGTAGTAGCCGGCGCGGCGCAGGTGATGCGCGTAGGTCGGAATGTCTGAGCAGAACTCGGCAGCGTTGTCGTAGACGCGTGTGCGGCTCGGCAACTGCCCGGCCATGAAGGAGGCGCGCCCCGGCGCGCACAGCGGCGAGGCCGTGTAGCAGTTCTGGAATCGCGCCGAACGCGCTGCGAGCGCCCTGAGGTTCGGCGTATGCAGCCATTCCGCCGGCCCGTCGGGGAAAAGCGTGCCGTTCAGCTGATCGGCCATAATGATAAGGATGTTCGGTCGTGTCTTCGTCATCTCGAGCGCCTTCCGGATATGTGTTGTCTGCATGGGACGGCACGCATGCGCCGGCGACGGCGCACGTCACCGACCGGAACTGCCGTCGTCCAGCATCCCGAAATTCCCCGTGTGCGACGCCGAAGGCCGGCCTCGCGCCCGAACGTCGGCGCGTTCGGATTGTTCTTGTTGTCATACATGGCGCTTGACCGAAGCGTTCCAGAGGCGCCATCATGCATTCACCTATTTGATGCGCTTTTTAAGGGTTTGTGAAGAAGCGCTCTCCTGATGGCTGCCATAAAGAGGATTTATGTCTTCCAATCCGCTCGACGTCGGCTGCCTGCGCCTGTTCGCGTTGACCGCGCGCCATCAGAACCTCACCCGCGCAGCCGCCGCGCTCGGCATGACGCAGCCGGCGCTCTCCTACCGCATCCGGCAGATCGAGGAGCTTCTAGGCGTCCGCCTCTTCCACCGCCGCCATCGCGGCCTGACGCTCACGCGCGAGGGCGAGGCGCTGCAGCGGGCGGTGCGCCAGGGGCTCGAGCAGATCGATGAGGCGGTCCAGTCCATCCGCAGCCGCGCCGCGACGCCGGTGGTTCGCCTGATCACGGACTTCGCCTTCGCCACCTTTCGGCTGATGCCGCTGATGGCGCGCTTTCGCCGCGAGCACCCGGAGATCGACGTGCAGATCGTCGCCACGCAATCGCTGCTGCCTGGCCTGGAGAACGAGAACGACCTGGCGATCCTGTTCGGCAACCGCGTCGACATGGGTGGTCAGGCGCGGCTTCTCGTTCCCGAGCGCGTGACGACGGTCTGCGCACCCGGTTTTCGCGACCGCTTCGGGCCGTTCGATCATCCCCGACGGCTCCTCGACATGCCGCTCATCCATCTGGAGGGAGACGACGGCAGTCGCTGGTTCACCTGGCAAAGCTGGCTTGCGGCCGCCGGCGTGACCGACCTTGCGACGGTCGGTTCGCTGAGCTTCAACACCTATACGCTCGCCCTCCAGGCGGCCCAGTCCGGCCAGGGCGTGGCGCTCGGCTGGCGCGGGCTGGTCGACGATCTGCTCGCCGCCGGCGTTCTCGTGCCGGCCTGCGACCTCACGCTCGAGACCGACCGCGGCTACTGGCTCGTTCAGCACAAGTCCCCGCCACCGGAAACGGACCTGGTGGCGCGCTCGCTTGCGCGGGACATGCAGGTGGGGAGTTAAAGCCCAGGCTACAGATGGTGCGCATTTGCCGGCTACTTGTTGAGAAGATATAATGCAAGATGAAACCCCCTCTCTTGCAAATTCTAAGGACTTGGCCTTGCCAAGCCCAAGAATTTGCTTTCTCCCCCGCCGAGGGGGAGATAGGCGCCGCCAAACTCCGTTTCGGCCCAATCTCCAGAGTTGGTGATTGACGGCGGCGCGAGCGCCGATCTCTCCCCTTGCGGGAGAGAAAAGCGATTTCAATATCTTAGCCGAAGGCTAAGTGTTAGGAATCGCAAGAGAGGGGGCGCTGTCCCAGCATAGCCCGGCACATCCTTAAAACAGCGAGCCCTGCTTGCCCGGCTCCTTCGGCGCTGCGGGCGCCTTGCTGCGGGCGGGGTTGGCCGGCTTGCCGGTGGCGATGGCTCCGGCGCTGCCGTCGCTGAACTGCAGGCGCAGTTCCTGGCCCTTCTTCAATTCGGCCGCTTGCTTGAGCGGCTTGTCCTCGGCGTCACGCACCAGCGCGAAGCCGCGCTCCAGCACCCCCTCGTAGGAAAGTGAGCGGGCGAGCCGGGCCGCCTGGTCGCTCGCCATGCGCGACTTG
>NZ_JBHSUM010000188.1:0-7340 GCF_042660605.1 Nitratireductor sp. GCM10026969 | reverse complement strand
ACGCCGCCGCGGACCGCGCCTCACTTTCCGACCCGCGCGCCGCCTCGCCGGCGGGCACCGGGGCGACCGTTTCTCGAGCGTCGCCGAACGTCGTGTTGGAGCCTCTTCTGCCGAACATTTCCCGTCCGCTTCACTTCTTCAGGTTCAAGCGCTCGATCAATCCGGCGAGGCCGGGCTTTTTCTTCGGCCTCACCTCGCGCCGACCGGTCAGCACGTGGGCGAGTTCGTTGATGATCTCCACGACCGCGTGGCCCTGGTCCATCTCGCCCAGCATGCGCCCGTTGTTGGCGGCATTGCCGAAAAGCTGCGGCTCGAACGGGATCACCGCGAGCGGGGTCAGCCCCAGCGGCTCGGAGAAATCGTCGGCGCTGATTTCGGGCCGCTTTGGTACATTGGCCTGGTTGATGACCAGCTTGGGAGGCTCGTCGTTCGGCCTCAGCTTCTTCAAGGTGTCAACGAGGTTCTTGGTGTTGCGCAGGTTGGCGAGTTCCGGCGTGGCGGTGATCACGACGTCGTCGGCGCGCGCCAGCGTCGTCTTCGCCCAGCCCGTCCACAGATGGGGCACGTCGAGCACCACCAGCGGCGCGCTGCGCTGGGCGGTGTCGATGATCTGCGCAAAGGCCTCGCCGTCGAAATCGTAGACGCGGTCGAGCGTCGACGGCGCGGCCAGTAGCGAAAGGCGCTCGGCGCATTGCGCCAGCAGCCGGTCGAGATAGACCTCGTCGATGCGTTCGGGCGAGAACACGGCCTCAGCGATCCCCTGGGCCGGATCCTGGTCAAAATTGATGTTCGCCGTGCCGAAGGGCAGATCGAGATCGGCGACCACCACCTCGCTCTCAAACAGGCTCGACATGGCCCAGGCCAGATTGTGGGCGAGTGTCGAGGAGCCAACTCCGCCCTTGGCGCCGACGAAAGCGATCGAGCGTCCGACCGGCTCGGCGTCGGGATCGATGAAGATGCCGGCGATGACGCCGACAATGTCGGCCATGGAAATCGGCGCCACCACATATTCGGAGATGCCGGTGCGGATCAGCTCGCGGTAGAGCCAGACGTCGTTGTAGTGGCCGACGACCACCACCCTGGTACTCGGGTCGCAGACGTCGGCGAGCGAGTCGAGCGAGGCAAGCAGCTCGCGCGGCTCGGCGCGCGATTCCAGGATGACGAGATTGGGCGTGGCCGCGGACTGATAGAATTCCAGCGCGGCCGGAATGCCGCCCATGCGCACCTTCAGATGGGCCTTGGCCATGCGGCGGTCTTCGCCGGCGCGCTCGATGGGGCTCGCAACGGCGTCGGTCTCGCAAAAGGCCTGGATGGAGATGCGCGGTACGGGACGCAACGACTGCAGCGCCGTGACATCCTCTGCCGCTGCGGACGTCCCGTGCTCGGTCTGATAGGCAAGGCCGGTCATGTCCAGATGCTCTCCATGCCTAGTATTCAACTTCCGACCGCACCCAGAAGTCGTCGGCGACATTGCGGTCCTTGTAGTCACCGATGGCCGAATCCCGGTTCTCCGCGTCAATCGGCGTCACCTTGCGGGGCCCGAGGAAATCGGCCGGGTTGGCCACCTGCGCGGCCAGGTTGTTCTGGTAGGAACAGCCGAAGTTCGCATAGTTCCGGTTTTCGTGGGTTTCGAGAAGATCCTTCGGCCAGCGCCCACACGCGCCGACGGTCGCCTTCACCAGCGGATAGGACAGGCGGATGGGTGCCGTGCCGGCGCCGTCTGCGCGGTAGGACAGGATCTGGACGGCGCCCCTCGGCACGCCGTTGTCGTGGAGGACCGCGGCGAAGTCCCTCGAGACTTCCCGGGCGGCGGCTGCGTTCGCCGACCCTGAGGGGACCAGCATCGACACGACCGCGCCACCGCTGTCGCCGTAGCGGTCCAGAAAGCCCTCGATGGCCGCCTTCTGCTGCCCGGTCATGCGGTAGGACGCGGCGCCGACGGGCAGGTCGAGCACTTCGTCCGCTTCCTGGACGACGATGGGGTGGCGCGTGCGGTAGTCGTCTGGGATTGCGCCCACCGTCACCGAATCGCGGTTGGCGCAGCTTGCAAGGACGACGAGCGCGGCGACGGCGGCGAGCGGTGTGAGAAACCGATTTCCTGCGCGCGGATCGAACATGACAACCGGCCTCCGATCACTTGTAGATGTAGCCGACGACGCCGTGATAGCGCCCGTCCGGCAGATCCGTCTTCATGGTCCCGTAGACACGGTTGACGCGGCCCAGGAAGATGCCGGCGCCGTCGCTCGGGGGGTTGAAATTGTCGTCGGGCTTGGACAGTGCGTTGCGCTGGGTCGGCCGCGACAGGTAGGGCGTGACGATGATCACCAGCTCCGTCTCGTTGCGCACGAAATCGCGGCTGCGGAAGAGCGTGCCGAGAACCGGGATCTTCGACAGGCCGGGCAGGCCGTTGATCGCCTGGCGCACATCGTCCTGCACGAGGCCGGCGATCATCATGGAGCCGCCGGAAGGTAGCTCGACCGTGGTATCGGCGAGACGCTTGCGGATGGAGAGCATGGTCATTCCCGGAAGCCCGTTGCGCACGGAGCCTTCAAGCGTGGTCGCCCCTTGCGTGGTGGGCTCGGAAACGGATGTCCGCATCTTGAGGCTGATGCGGCCGGGCGAAAGCACGGTCGGCTGGAACTCGAGGCCGATGCCGTATTCTATGCGCGCGACGTCATAGGTGAGCTGACCCGTTTCATTGTCTTCGGAAACCGCGCTCGAGCGTCCCGTCACGAGGTTGAATTCGCCGCCGACCTTGAACGTCGCCTTTTCTCCGGAAATGGCGGTGAGCGTCGGCTCGGCGAGCGTCTTCATCACCCCCGCCTGCTCCATGGCGTTGAGGTATCCGGCAAGCGTCGACCCGGCCAGCGAAAAGGCGGAGGCCGAAAGCGGCTTGCCGAGGCCATAGGAGCTCTCGCTGATGGCGCCCCAGCTGATTCCGTCGATGCTGCCGGAGCCGATCAGATTGACGCCGAGCTGCTTCATCACCGAGCGGCTCACCTCTGCGACGGTGACCTTGAGCGTCACCTGGTCCTCGCCGATGATCTGCAGCATGTTGACAATTCGGCTTTGCTGACGCTCCCGGTCGGGATTGTTGATGGCGACGCCGCCCCCGTCCGTGGGCGCGGCCGCCGTCTGGGCGTATTGGCCGGTGGTCGCCTCGCCGCCGGTCACGAAGATCTGGGCGAGCTGGGCGGCGCGCGAGGCGTCGAGCGGCGTCTGCACCGTGCCGGTGAGCACTACATTGTCGTTGATCAGTTCGACGTCGATGTCGGAATTGGGGATGTAACGCTTCAGATGCTTCTCGAGCCCGGCAACGTCGCGCTCCACCGCGATGTCCAGGCTGGCGATCTGCTCCCCGTTGGGGCCGAAGACGAAGATGTTGGTCTCGCCGACCTGCTTGCCGAAGAGATAGATGCGCCGCGCCGTGCGGGTTATGGCGTCGGCCACGGCGGGATTGGCGACGAGAATGTCATAAGCATCGCGCGGCAGGTCGACCACGAGCGACTTGTTGAGCCCCAGTTTGATGCGCTGCGAGCCGGCATTCTGGTTTATGCGGACCATGTCGCCGGAGGCGGCCGCAACTCCGAACGGAAGAACGACCGTCAGGACCGACGCGGCGAGCAAGCCGAGCAAGGCGGAGAAGACGATGTGGCGTTGCCGGTTCGAGCCGGCATGGGTGAATGGTGGCTGTTCCGGTTTCATTTGCGCGCTCCCACGATCGAGAGCTCGCCGGACTTGATCAGCCTTATGCTGTTGCCGCGCCCGCCCCCGTTGACGAGGTGGCGGCCGTCGATGCCCGTCCCTGCATGGCCGTCGGCCACCGAGCGCAGGGCAAGGGTCAGCCGGTCGGCCATCTGCTGGGCGGCCGTGATCACCTCCGCCTGGTCGGGCGTCAGCTCGAGCGTGGCCGTCTCGCCGACCTTGACGCGCCGTCCCTCCTCATCTTCCTGAATGGCCTGGTCGATCGCCAGGACACGAATGTTTTCAAGGATCGTTTCGGTAATGAAACCGTCGGCGGTCGCGGCGTTCTGGCTGCGCCGCGTCATGATCACGTCGACACGATCATTGGGCAGGATGAAGCCGCCGGCAGAGGTGTCGGCGGCGATCCGGGTGGCCACGGCACGCTTGCCGGGGGGCAGGATCGCCGACATGAAACTCTGGCCCTCGCCGATGAGCTTGGTGCGCCGGAGCGGCTCGCCCGAATTCAGCGTCAGCCGCGCCACCGAGTTCTTCAGTTCCTCCATGGCCTCCGGCTCGGCGGCGCGGGTGATGAAGCTCTCGTCGACCGATTCGGCCGGCCAGGCCTGCCAGCGCAGGGAATTGCCGAGCATTTGGCCCATCGGCACCTCCTGCGCGAGAACAAGCACCTCTGCCAGTTCGATCTGCGGCTCGACCGGATCGGCCCTGACCACCACCTCCTGTGGGGCGGAGGCCAGATTCTTGGCCATATAGCCCGCTCCGATCGCAGCCGCGATGGCCACGCCCAGAATGATTATGCGGGATCTGTTCATTTGCCCCTCTTGCGGATGCACCGCTTGCCCGGGACCGACAATGATCAGTGAAACGTCAAATTAGGGTTAACAAATTCGATAGGAGCACCATTGATGAAATCGACGCCACGGCTGCGCCGCCGCGCACCCGGAGCCGTTTCGCGCGTCCCGCCCGGAGCATGTTTTTTGAAAAACCGGGTGGTGAGGAGCGTCGTGGAGGAACACACCTGGTTGCGTTGCACTGCTTGCCCGGCGGGGAACCCGGCTCCGTCCCGCAGCCGAGCGGTACCCAGGGTGGCGCGCCATAACCCCTCTTAAGAAATCCGCTCAGATCTCGCTTGAAGAACGTGCCCCAGCCGACGGTGGCGGTTTCAGAAAAGTGCTTATCGGATCAGGCATCGGGGAGTGATGGTGGAGCCAAGGGGAGTCGAACCCCTGACCTCTTGAATGCCATTCAAGCGCTCTCCCAACTGAGCTATGGCCCCACACTGCGGCTCGACGAGCCGATGCCGTTTCCGGCGAAGAGGTCTTTCGGCTTTCGCCGAACGTGCTCGCGGCTTCTAAACCCGACCGATGGCAGAATCAAGCCCCATGATCACGCGTCTCGATCGGCGCGCCGACGCGACGGAAATCAGCGTTCGTCGTCGTCATCCGAGACGCCGATAATGTCCTTCACGTCGTCGTCGCCTTCCTCCTCCTCTTCAAGGAAGGTATCGTCCGTCTCGCCGCCGAGATCGACGTCTTCCTCGTCGACATCCGGCAGATCCGTACTGCCGGACTTCGTCTCTTCGTCCGCGTCCTCCAGCGAGACGACCTCCGGTCCGTCCTCGCTCAGCTCCTTGTCCTCGACGGCCTCTTCCTCTTCGATGATCTCTGCCGTCGATTCGAAATAGCTGCGGGGATAGGACTGCCCCGTATAGGGCGATACGATCGGATCCCTGTTGAGATCGTAGAATTTGCGGCCCGTCTCCGGGCAAATGCGTTTTGTGCCGAGTTCGGGTTTAGCCAACGTCTTGCCTCTCGTCTCTCAAGTACCGGTCCGACCGCCGGGGTCCGGAGGCGGACCGAAACCGGAAGCGACCCCGTGCCATAATTTTCGGGTCCCATAACCACAGATCGCGTGCCTGTCAAAGCCTATTGAAGGCCCGGTTGCAACCGGTTTTTCGCGCCGCCCGAAGCGGGGCCGCGGCAGGGGATGACCAGGCTCTGCGCGCATGCTAGAGGCACGTCCATCCGCCCAGGGAAGAGACGCCATGACCGACAACACGCTCCGCCGACCCGCGCTCAGCCGCAAATCATCCGCGCTTTCAGGCAAAGTGCACGTGCCGGGAGACAAATCCATCTCCCACCGCGCCCTGATGTTCGGCGGGCTCGCGGCGGGCGAAACGCGCGTCACCGGCCTCCTCGAGGGCGAAGACGTGCTGCGTACGGGCGAAGCGATGAAGGCCATGGGGGCGGCGATCGCCCGCGACGGGCCGGCGTGGGTGATCCAGGGGACGGGCAACGGCTGTCTTCTGGAGCCGCAAGCGCCGCTCGATTTCGGCAATGCGGGGACGGGCTCGCGCCTCACCATGGGCCTCGTGGGCACCTACGACATGACGACGCGCTTCATCGGCGATGCCTCCCTTTCCAAGCGCCCGATGGCGCGCGTGCTCGACCCGCTGCGGCAGATGGGCACTCAAGTGCTGGAAGCACGGGAGGGCGACCGGCTGCCCATCACCCTGCGCGGGCCGAAACATGCCGCGCCGATCACCTACCGCGTGCCCATGCCGTCTGCGCAGGTGAAGTCCGCCGTGCTTCTGGCCGGGCTCAACACGCCGGGCGTGACCACCGTCGTCGAGCCGGTGATGACGCGCGACCATACGGAAAAGATGCTGGCCGGCTTCGGCGCCGCGATCGAGGTCGAGACGGACAGCCAGGGCGCCCGCCACATCCGCCTCGAGGGCCAGGCCACATTGACGGGGCAGGAGATCGCCGTGCCGGGTGATCCTTCCTCAGCCGCTTTCCCGCTGGTGGCGGCGCTGATCGTGCCGGGCTCGGACGTGACGATCGAGAACGTGCTGATGAACCCCACCCGCACGGGGCTGATCCTGACGCTGCAGCAGATGGGTGCCGACATCGCGCTGGAAAACCGCCGTTCGGCCGGCGGGGAGGAAGTCGCGGACCTGCGCGTGCGCGCCTCCGACTTGAAGGGCGTCACGGTGCCGGCCGAGCGCGCGCCCTTCATGATCGACGAATATCCGGTGCTCGCCGTGGCAGCGGCCTTCGCCGAAGGGGAGACCTTGATGCAGGGGCTGGAGGAGCTGCGGGTGAAGGAATCGGACCGCCTTGCGGCCGTCGCCGCCGGCCTGAAAGCCAACGGCGTCGATTGCACGGAGGGCGAAGACTTCCTGGCCGTGCGCGGTCGGCCGGAGGGCAAGGGCCTTGGCGGCGGCGAGGTCGAGACCCATCTCGACCATCGTATCGCCATGGCCTTCCTGGTGCTGGGGCTTGCCACGGAAAAGCCGGTCACCATCGACGACCAGACGATGATTGCCACCAGCTTCCCGGAATTCATGGACCTGATGACCGGCATGGGCGCAGGGATAGAAACTCCGAAAGGTGCGACGTGAGCGGGGCTCCAGGACTGACCATCGCGCTCGACGGTCCGGCCGCCTCCGGCAAGGGGACGCTGGCGCGCCGGATCGCCGCCCACTACGGCTTGAACCATCTGGACACCGGCCTCACCTACCGCGCGGTCGCCAAGGCGCTTGCCGACGCGGGCGAACCGCTCGATGACGAGGCGCTGGCCGAGAGGGCCGCGCGTTCGCTCGATCCCGGCGCACTCGACCGCACCGTCCTTTCGAC
>NZ_JBHSUM010000187.1:0-7562 GCF_042660605.1 Nitratireductor sp. GCM10026969 | reverse complement strand
CCTGCACCGGTTGCGGTGTCCGAGCCGCATGCCGCGCCGCAGCCGGAGCGCTCGTCCGCGCCACGAAATGCGACCCCTTCCATCACCCGCCTCAACCCCGCCGCAGGATCTCCGGGCGAAAGCGTCGTCATCGTACGCGACCCGTCGGCGCTCGGGCAGAGCACGCTGCTCGCGCATCTGCCCGATCCCGAGCTGATCGAGGAAACGAAATTCGGACTGCTGCCCGCGCGGGATGCCGCGGGCCGTCGGCCGTTCGACCACTATGCCCGGCCGTGGTCAGGCGCGCGCGGCGCGCGCATCGCCATTCTCATCGGCGGGCTGGGCATCTCGCAAACGGGCACGCAGGAGGCGATCGGGAAGCTGCCGCCGGAGATCACGCTGGCCTTCGCTCCCTTGGGCAACAGCCTGACACGCTGGATGCAGACCGCCCGGCGCGAGGGGCATGAAGTCATGCTGCAGGTGCCGCTGGAGCCCTTCGACGATTCCGCCGGCGGGTCCGGGCGGCACATGCTCCGTGCGGAGGCCCCGGCAGGAGAGGTTCTGCGCGAACTGCACTGGAATCTGGGGCGGATCACCAACTATATCGGGGTGGTCAATTACATGGGCGCGCGCTTTACGGGGGATGAGGGTGCGATGGCGCTGCTGATGGAGGAGTTGCGGCAGCGGGGCCTTGCCTATCTCGACGACGGGACGTCGGCGCGCAGCCTGGCGGAGGAAATGGCGCGCGAGAAGGGCGTGCCCTTTGCGGCTGCTGACACGGTCATCGACGGCGAACGCACGCGGGACGCCATTCTGGACAAGCTGGATGCACTCGAGCGGACCGCCCGGGCCGGCGGTTTCGCGATCGGCAGCGGCTCTGCGCTCGACGTGACGGTGGATACTGTTGCGGCCTGGGCGGCGGAGGTCCGCAAAAGGGGGATTGAACTGGTTCCGGTCTCGGCCCTGGCGGACGATCCGGAAGAAGATTAGACCGCTTCATCCCGGTGAGACGATCTTGTCCTAGAGACCGTTGCGGCGTCCGTTCTGGAATCGCTCTGGAGAGGTGGAATGGAGAAGGCGAAAGTGAAAGCGGAGGACTTGCCCTATCGCCCCTGCGTGGGCGTGATGGTGCTCAACCCGGAAGGCGCGGTGTGGGTCGGACGGCGCATCGTCGAGGCCAAGGGCGAGATGGACGGGGCCGCGATGCTCTGGCAGATGCCCCAGGGCGGCATCGACGAAGGTGAGGATCCGCTGCAGGCGGCGCGGCGCGAACTCTACGAGGAAACAGGCATCCGCAGCATCTCGCTGCTTGCCGAGACGCCAGGCTGGATCACCTACGAATTGCCCGCCCATCTGGTCGGCGTAGCACTCAAGGGGCGCTATCGCGGGCAGAAGCAGAAATGGTTCGCCTTCCGTTTCGATGGAGACGACAGCGAGATCGCCATCAATCCGCCTCCGGATGGCCACGCGGCCGAGTTCGACGCCTGGGCCTGGAAACCGATGGACGAATTGCCGGGTCTGATCGTGCCGTTCAAGCGGCAGGTCTATGAGGATGTGATCAAGGCGTTTCGTCACCTCGCGCCATAGCCTCCCCTCCCCACAGAGGAAGGGAGACACGGCGACACTTCAGCCTACCGCCATTGGCGAATATCGACGAAATGGCCGGCGATGGCGGCGGCAGCGGCCATGGCGGGGGAGACCAGGTGCGTGCGGCCCTTGAAACCCTGCCGCCCCTCGAAATTGCGGTTCGAGGTCGAGGCGCAACGCTCGCCCGGCTTCAGCCGGTCGTCGTTCATGGCCAGGCACATGGAGCAGCCGGGCTCGCGCCATTCGAAGCCGGCCGCGGTGAAGATCTTGTCCAGCCCCTCGGCCTCGGCCTGGGCCTTCACTAGCCCGGAGCCCGGCACGATCATCGCATTGACGCGCTCGTTGACCCTGCGTCCTTCGGCGATCTTCGCCACTTCGCGCAGGTCCTCGATGCGGCCGTTCGTGCAGGAGCCGATGAATACCCGGTCGAGGGCGATGTCGGTGATCTTTGTGCCCGGGGTCAGCCCCATATATTCCAGCGCGCGCTTCTTCGACTGGCGCTTGTTCTCGTCCGGGATCTCGTCCGGGTCCGGTACCACGCCGGTGACCGAGGCCACGTCCTCGGGCGAGGACCCCCAGGTGACGATCGGCGGCAGGTTGGCCGCGTCGAGCTTCACCACCCGGTCGAAATGCGCACCTTCGTCGGAGCGCAGCGTCTCCCAATAGGCGCGCGCCATCTCCCAGGCTTCGCCCTTGGGTGCGCGCGGGCGGTCCTTGATATAGCGATAAGTGGTCTCGTCCGGGGCGATCATGCCGGCGCGCGCGCCGCCCTCGATGGACATGTTGCAGATGGTCATCCGGCCCTCCATGGAGAGCGCGCGGATCGCCTCGCCGGCATATTCCATCACATGGCCGGTGCCGCCGGCCGTGCCGATCTCGCCGATGATGGACAGGATGATGTCCTTGGCGGTCACCCCTTCCGGGAGCTTGCCGTCCACCTGGATCAGCATGTTCCTGGCCTTGCGCTGGATAAGCGTCTGGGTGGCCAGGACGTGCTCGACCTCCGAGGTGCCGATGCCGTGGGCGAGCGCACCGAAGGCGCCGTGGGTGGAAGTGTGGCTGTCGCCGCAGACGATGGTCATGCCGGGCAGGGTGAAGCCCTGTTCCGGCCCGACGATGTGGACGATGCCCTGACGGCTGTCGGCCTCGTTATAATATTCGATGCCGAAGTCGGCGGCGTTCCTGGCCAGCGCCTCGACCTGGATGCGGCTTTCCTCGTTCTTGATACCGAACTTGCGGTCCGGCGAGGTGGGCACATTGTGATCGACGACGGCCAGCGTCTTGTCGGGATGACGCACCGCGCGGGAAGCCAGACGCAGGCCCTCGAAAGCCTGCGGGCTGGTCACCTCGTGCACCAGATGCCGGTCGATATAGAGCAGGCAGGTGCCGTCCTCCTGCCGGTCGACCACGTGATCGTCGAAAACCTTGTCATAGAGCGTGCGGGGTTTGGTCATTTCGCGAAAACCTTGAATGCGGAGAAACGGAGTTGCCCGGAAGCCGGGCGGAGTCGCCGCTCAGGGAAGTCGGCACAGAAGCGCGCCGGAAATGCGCGCGAAGAAACGTCCCGGCAGGCGCTTCACATCCTGCAGGACGACATTCTTGCAAGCCGATTGTCCAAAGGCTCTTTCCATGGCCGGTGTCATACCAGCGTTTGGCGGCTTGGGCAATTGAAACGCAATGGCCTACTCTTCGGATGGATCCTTGAGTGCCAGATGGACCTCGAGCTGCCGGAGGACGGCAAGGACAAGCGCTCCAAGAAGGCAGGAGAGGGCGGCGACGAGCCACAGGCCCAGGCCGACGGCAAGGCCGATCGCCGCGGCGAGCCACATGCCGGCCCCGGTGGTCAGGCCGCGTACGTGACCGCGCTTGAAGATGATGAAGCCGGCTGCCAGGAAGGCCACACCCGCCGTGATCGCTTCGACAAGGCGGATGGGATCCGCCCGCACGTGCTCCTCGTCGAAGACGGGCATCGAGACGATCTCCACGGATACGATGGCGAAGGTGGTTGAGGCGAGGCAGACAAGCATGTGCGTGCGCAGCCCGGCGGGACGTTCCGCTAGCTCGCGCTCGAATCCCAGAATGCCGCCGAGGAGGATCGACAGCACAAGACGCACCACGATCACCTGCCAGGGCAGTGTCGTCTGCGGCGTGAATTCCTGGAGAAGAACGTCCATGCGGCGGTGAACGCGACGAAGCGCGCGCGGTTCCACTTTGGCGTGTTTGCCGCAATTCCGGACACCGTGACTTCAGGTGC
This sequence comes from Nitratireductor sp. GCM10026969, assembly GCF_042660605.1. Lineage (NCBI taxonomy): Bacteria > Pseudomonadati > Pseudomonadota > Alphaproteobacteria > Hyphomicrobiales > Phyllobacteriaceae > Nitratireductor > Nitratireductor sp. GCM10026969. The sequence continues at coordinate 3,742 of NZ_JBHSUM010000187.1, read as the reverse complement.
CGTAGGGAGACGCGAGGCCTTCGACCTTGCCGGATCGGCGGCCACCGTATCGTAGAAACACGGTCAGCAAAACGAAAGGAGCGCCCCGAAGGCGCTCCTTGAAGACTTCAAAACAACGAGGAGCGACTACTCGCCCTTGTTCTCGGCCGGCGCGGCCTCCTGGTTGGCCGCTTCATTGTTGGCGGCCTCCTCCGCAGCCTTTTCGGCGGCAAGCGCTTCGGCGGCGGCGACTTTCTCGGCCTCGATCCGCGCCTTCTCGTCGGCGACGGCCCGGCGCTCGGCCTCATTCAGTTTGCGGGCGCGGGCGCCGGTGTTCTCGCTGATGCGGGCGGACTTGCCGCGGCGATCGCGCAGGTAATAGAGCTTGGCGCGCCGCACCTTGCCACGGCGCACGACCTCGACACCCTCGACCAGCGGCGAATATACGGGGAACACGCGCTCCACGCCCTCACCGTAGGAGATCTTGCGAACGGTGAAGTTCTCGTTGAGCCCGGAACCCGAGCGTGCGATGCAGACGCCCTCATAGGCCTGAACGCGGGTGCGGGTGCCTTCCGTGACACGCACTTGAACGCGCACCGTGTCGCCGGGCGAGAAATCGGGAAGGGTGCGCTGCGCGGTAATCTTTTCGGCCTGCTCGGCCTCGAGCTGACGGATAAGGTCCATCGTCCTGTCCTCTTGTTCTGTGACGCCAGAGCGCTCGTCCCGACGACAGTCCTTCGACCGTCTGAAGAGTGCGCTTCAAGGAAGCGCAGGAGCGGATGCACGTTTCTTTGCTTGAATATCCGGCCATGGACCTCCATGGCAGCCTTAATGTGCCGGGCACATACACCATGTGGAGTGGGGAATCAACCGCGGCGGATGTCCAGGCGGAGTGCGAGCGTGATCACCTCGGACGAGCCGATCGCCGTTCAGCACACGCGGCTTGACAGTCGCCAGGCGGAGAACGCGTTGCTGTCCGCGATCGCTTATTCGGAACGATGACCGGTCAGCGGGCGCCGAAGATCATCTCGCGCAGCCAGTGCGACAGCAACTGATCGTACGCCCTGCGGCTCGCCTCGTCCGAAAGTGCGTGATCGGCGCCCGCGATGATGCGGTAGGTGACGGAGCAGGCCTGGACGAAGGATGTGAGATAGCTGGCGATCGCCGGATGAGGAACGATCTCGTCATGTTCCGATTCAACGATAAGCACGTCTCCCGTAAAGCGGCTGCATTCGCGAAGCGCCACGTTGGTGTCGGGCGAAACAAGGAAGCGCCGATAGCTGGCAAGATCCTCCCTGTCGAGCTGTGCTTTCGGCCGGTCCCAGTCTTCGTCCCGGTATAGGGCGGGCACGCGCAGCGCCAGCCATCGGACGGGCCGCCGCGCGGTTGCCACGGTGGCGAGATAGGCGCCATAGCTGCTGCCCACCACGGCGATGGAGGACCGGTCCACCTGCGGCTGCTGTGCGAGCGTGTCATAGGCCGCGCAGATGTCCTGGAGATGGTCTTCCCGGGTCATGGCGTGAATGTCGTTGGTCGATGCGCCGTGGCCGCGCAGGTCGAAGGTGAGGCTGACGAAGCCGAACTGCGAAAGGGCGCGTGCCCTTATGCGGTCCCTTTCCTGGCTGCCGTTCCAGCCATGGACGAAGAGAACGCCGGGCAGCCCGGTCTGCGGCTCGACGAGTTGGCCCGAGAGCAGATCCTGTGCGACAGGGACTTTCAGTGGGCTAACGCGCAAGGACATCCTCCACGAAAGCGTATTTGAGCAGTGGTCCGACCGCGGGGTCCTCGCCATGATAGCAGACCAGGGCGCCCTCCGGAGGTATTTGTCCGGCTCCGTAGACCTCGGTGGACCGCGCACGCACGGCCCGGGCGTCGGGGTTGCGTGAAAGCGCCTCGATGGCGACGATCTCCGCGCCGGTCGCTCCGCCGACGCGCCAGGACTGGTCGATGACTCCCATGGCCGGCGCCGCGCCGGCCAGGCGGCCGGCGGCGACGTCGTAATTGCGCCTGGAGGCGATCAGGCCGGACAGATGCCGGTCCGCCAGTCCGTCGAAACGTGCGGCACAAGCGACCGCCCGCGCCATCGCGGCCGGCAGGTTTTCGGCCGGCAGGTTCTCATACCCGCCCACGGTGGCGGTAAGCTCCGAGCCGCCATAGGCCGCATGGCCCGTATTGTCCGTCGTCAGAAACTGCGTGCCGCAATAGCTGACGGTTAGATGCGGGAGACGCAGCTGACCGACGGAATAGGTGATCACCTGTGAAAGGTCGGCTTCCAAAACAAGGCCATCGCCCGGCGGGTACTGTGCGGCAAGGTGGGTGAGCGCGTCCTCCAGCTCCAAGGCGGTGGCGGCGACCGCCTGGCCATGCCCGCCCGTGCCGTGGACCGGCTTGACCCGGACGGGTCCGTGCGGGCGGAGGATCTCACCTGCCGCGCGGGCATCATCGAGCGAAAAGGCGGTGAAGCCGGGCAGCGTCACGTCGCTGGCCGCCCGGGTCAGCCGTTCCGGCCAGCCCGGCGGGGCCGCCGCCCTTGGCGAGACGAGTGGGTGCAGGATCGCTTTCGTTGCCATGTAGGCCTCCGGCACCCAGCCACCGAGCAAATCGCCCTCGCGGCCAATCCGATAGCGGGATGCCGTCTCGGCGCCACTGAGGGAGGTGCGCGGAATGAGATAGGCGGTCTCGTCGATCTCGAAATTTTCGCAGGCGCCACCGAAGGCGAAGCCGAGCAGGCCGGCAAGCCGCCGGGCCAGCAAGTCGTGCGTTGCTGCCTCGTGCCCATCCTGCACGCATCCGTGCGTGTAGACGGTTCTGCTCGATGAGATTCCGGACATCCGTGAGCTGCGCCTTGCGATCCGTTTACGAGCGCATCGAACGGCGCATGTCCGTGGAAGGTTCCGAAAGGGGCCTGCGGGTGGCGACCGCTGGCCGCGCCGGGGCACGGGCCTTGTGCCGGTTCAGATCCGTTCCAGCACATCCTTCAGGACGACCGCCTGGTTATGGGTGCGATCCTTTGCGGAATAGAGAAGGGTCAGCGGCCGGTCACCGCCCAGCGCCACGATCTCGCGGAGCAGATCCGTTTGCGTCGCGAGCTCGGCGCGGTAGCGGCGTTCAAACTCGCTCCACCGCTCCGGGTCGTGATGGAACCATTTGCGCAGTTCCGTGGACGGGGCGGCCTCCTTCGCCCAGTGGTGGATCTCCGCCTTCTCCTTCGCGATACCGCGTGGCCAGAGACGATCGACAAGGACGCGAAACCCGTCTTCGGGAGCGGGCGCGTCGTAAAGACGCTTGATCTTGATCTGTCGCATACCCCCATGCCTCCGATCAGTGGCCGAAAGCGCTATTTCGGATCCTTGTAGACCTTCCAAAGATCCGGCCGCCGCTCCTTCGTCAGTCGTTCGGCCTCGGCGTGGCGCCATGCCCCGATCCTGGCGTGATTGCCCGACAGCAAGACATCCGGGATCGCGCGGCCTTCAAAGTTGGAGGGCCGGGTGTAATGCGGATGTTCGAGGAGCCCGCTTTCGAAGCTCTCCTCCGCGCCCGAGGCCTGGTTGCCCATGACGCCGGGCAGAAGCCGCACGACGGCATCCAGAAGCACCAGTGCAGCCGGTTCGCCGCCGGACAGGATGTAGTCGCCAACCGAGAGCTCCTCCAGGGCCCGCGCCTCTATGATGCGCTGGTCCACGCCTTCGAAGCGCCCGCAGACGATGACGGCGCCGGGGCCGGCGGCCAGTTCGCGCACGCGCGCCTGGGTGAGCGGCCGGCC
>NZ_JBHSUM010000186.1:0-7665 GCF_042660605.1 Nitratireductor sp. GCM10026969 | reverse complement strand
CGGAGCATCTGGATGGCGCGGCGATGGTCTTCGCCGCCACGGGCGACGAAACGCTCGATGCCGCCATCGTGGCCGACGCGCGGGCCCGCGCCATTCCTGCCAACGCGGTCGACCGCCCCGAGCATTGCGATTTCTATACCCCGGCGCTGGTTAACCGCGCGCCCGTCGCCATCGCCATCGGCACCGAGGGTGCCGGGCCGGTACTTGCGCAGATGATCCGCGCGCGGATCGACCAGATGTTCTCGCCGTCCCTTGGCCGTCTGGCGGAGCTTGCCGCTTCCTACCGCGACGTGGTTGAAAGGAAGGTGCCGAAAGGTCCGGCGCGCCGCCGCTTTTGGAAGTCATTCTTCACCGGCGGCCCCGCCCGCGCCCTCGACAGGGACGACGGCCCGCGTGCCGCGTCCGCCGCGGATGCGCTGCTCAAGACCCGGGGAACGGAACTTGGCCATGTCGCGCTCGTCGGCGCTGGACCGGGTGCGCAGGATCTCCTGACCCTTCGCGCCCAGCGCCTCCTGATGGAAGCGGATGTCATCATCCATGACGCGCTGGTGCCCGAGACGGTGGTTGCCTTGGGCCGGCGTGACGCCGAGCGCATCGCAGCGGGCAAGCGCAAGGGCTGCCATTCCAAGACTCAAGGTGAGATCAATGCGCTCCTGGTGGAACTCGGCCGTGCCGGAAAGCGCGTGGTGCGGCTCAAGTCCGGCGATCCGCTTATCTTCGGCCGCGCCGGCGAGGAGATGGCAGCGCTTCGCGATGCCGGCATTTCCTACGAGATTGTTCCAGGCGTGACCGCCGCGTTCGCCGCCGCGGCCGATTTCGAGCTGCCGCTCACCCTGCGCGGCGTCGCCTCCTCCCTGGTCTTCACCACCGGGCACGACCTGAAGGGCCATGCCCTTCCCGACTGGGCCAAGCTTGCCGTCTCCGGCGCGACGGTGGCCGTCTACATGGGCCGTTCCACCGCCGCCGAGGTGGCCGGAAGGCTGCAGGAGGCCGGGCTGTCGCCGGACACGGCCGTCGCTGTCGTCGAGAATGCCAGCTTTTCGAAGCGCCGGCTCTTTCACGGCACGCTCTCCGACCTGCCGGCGCTCAGCGCCCGTTCGGACCTGACCGGCCCGGTGCTGACCGTCATCGGAGACGCGGTGGCCGGCGCCAATTTCGCGCTCTCGCAACCGCTTGCCGCCCGGCGCGATGCCGATGTGCCGCCCGCCAACGCAGACAGGAAGTGACGCCATGAAGCTCTTGACGGCAAACAGGCTGTCCGACGGAGAAGCGGTGTGGTTGGCGGCCGGCGGCCGCTGGGTGGAGGATATCGCCCAGGCCGAGGTTGCCCGCGAGGCGGAGACCGAGGCGCGCTTGGAAGAGACCGGTCGCGCCGCGGCCGCCCGCAACGAAGTCGTCGACGTCAACCTGATTGACGTGGAGTTCGTGGACGGCGCCGTCCGCCCCATCCGTTTGCGCGAGCGCATCCGCGCCGCCGGTCCCACCATTCACCCCGAACTCGGCAAGCAGGCTCGCAGGCCTGCCCTCGCCCCGGTCTGAAAAACGTCAGGGAACACCATGTACCGTTACGACGAATTCGACCATGCTTTCGTGAAGGCCCGCGTCGCCCAGTTTCGCGACCAGGTCGAGCGGAGGCTGTCCGGCGAACTGACGGAAGATCAGTTCAAGCCGCTCCGGCTGATGAACGGCGTCTATCTGCAGCTCCACGCCTATATGCTGAGGATCGCCATTCCCTATGGCACGCTGGCGCCCCGGCAGATGCGCATGCTGGCGCATATTGCGCGCACTTACGACAAGGGCTACGGCCACTTCACCACGCGCCAGAACCTGCAGTTCCACTGGCCTGCGCTGAAGGATGTGCCGCAGATCCTGGAGGATCTCGCCTCCGTCGAGATGCACTGCATCCAGACCTCCGGCAACTGCATTCGCAACGTGACCGCCGACCACTTCGCCGGTGCGGCCGCCGACGAGGTGGCGGACCCGCGGCCCTACGCGGAGATCCTCAGGCAGTGGTCGTCGCTGCACCCGGAATTCTCCTACCTGCCGCGCAAGTTCAAGATCGCGGTCACCGGCGCCGAGCGTGACCGCGCCGCTGTCCAGGTCCACGACATCGGCCTGCATCTGAAGAAGGATTCGTCGGGCCGGCTCGGCTTCGCCGTCTATGTCGGCGGTGGGCTCGGCCGCACGCCGATGATCGCCAAGAAGATCCGCGATTTCCTGCCGGAAGAGGATCTCCTGTCATACACGACCGCCATCCTGCGCGTGTACAACCTTCACGGCCGCCGCGACAACAAGTACAAGGCGCGCATCAAGATCCTGGTGCACGAGACCGGCACGGAAGAGCTCAAGGCCCAGGTGGAGCGGGAGTTCGCGGCGCTGAAGGACAGCGAGCTGAAGCTGCCGCAGGCCGACATCCAGGCGATCGACACCTATTTCGCGCCGCCCGCCCTGCCGGCGCGGCGCGAGGGTGACGCAGCCGTCGCAACGGCGGCTGCCGCCGATGCCGGCTTCGCCGCCTGGCTCGGGCGCAACCTGCACACGCACAAGAATCCGGACTACGCTTCCGTCATAATTTCGCTGAAGGGCATCGGCGAGGTGCCGGGCGATATCTCCGCCGACCAGATGGACGCGGTGGCGGAGCTTGCCGAACGCTACGGCTTCGACGAGATCCGCGTCAGCCACGAGCAGAACCTGGTTCTGCCCCATGTGGCGCGCGCCGATCTCAAAGCCGTTTATGACAGGCTCGTCGCGATCGGCCTTGCGACCTCCAATGCCGGACTTGTGACCGACATCATCGCCTGCCCGGGCCTCGACTACTGCGCGCTCGCCAACGCCCGCTCGATTCCGGTGGCCCAGGAGATTGCCACCCGGTTCGCCGACCAGACGCGCCAGGAGGAGATCGGCGACCTCAAGATCAAGATCTCCGGCTGCATCAATGCCTGTGGCCACCACCATGTCGGCCATATCGGCATATTGGGCGTGGAGAAGAAGGGCGCCGAGCTCTATCAGGTCACGCTCGGCGGCTCCGGCGACGAGAACACCTCGATCGGCGACATCGTCGGCCGCGGCTTCGGCCCGGACGAGATCACCGATGCGGTGGAGACGATCGTCGAAACCTATCTTGCGCACCGCCTGGACAAGGATGAGGCCTTCCTCACCACCTACCGCCGGCTCGGCGCCGCACCATTCAAGGAGGCCCTTTATGGTCGCGAAGCCAGGGCCGCTTGAGTCCGAAATGCCTAAGGCCGAACTGGAAGCGCTGGAGCTCGCCGCCTCGCTGGAGAGGCGCTACGGCCATCTGGAGGCCGAGGCGATCATCGAGGTTGCCGTCGAACGCTTCCGCGAGGCCGGCGGGATCGCAACCGTCTCCTCCTTCGGGGCCGATTCGGCGGCACTCCTGCATATGGTCGCGCGTCTCGACAGTTCCCTGCCGGTGCTGTTTCTCGACACCGGTCAGCATTTCGGCGAGACGCTGGACTACCGCGACCAGCTCGCCGACGATCTGGGCCTGACGAACCTGCGCATCGTGCACCCCCGGCGCGAAGCACTTGCCATGCGCGATCCCGACGGGGTCCTGCACAAATCGGATACCGATCTGTGCTGCGAGATTCGCAAGGTCGAGCCGATGGCGCGCGCCGTGGAGCCCTATGCGGCCTGGTTCACCGGCCGCAAGCGCTACCAGTCGGACACACGCACCGGGATGCCCGTGTTCGAGGCGGTGGGCCCGCGCATCCGCATAAACCCGCTGGCCCGCTGGACCACGGCAGACCAGGCAGCCTATATGCGCACACACGATCTGCGGCAGAATCCGCTGGTGGCCTTCGGCTATCTCTCGATCGGCTGCTTCCCCTGCACCGAGCCGGTGAAGCCCGGCGAGGACGAGCGCAGCGGACGCTGGGCCGGCACGGCCAAGACCGAGTGCGGCATTCACCTGCCGGGGCTCGAATCCATAACTTCGGCGGCCTGAGGAACGGATCATGAGCGCGAACGAACAGACCCTGAGCCCGCGGCTGTGGACCGAGGACGGCTTTTGCGAGAACACGTGGATGCGCTCTGAGGAGGGCGCGGCGCTGCCCGAGACCGGCAATGTCATCCTGCCGCTCGCCGCCTTCCTTGCGCTCGATCCGGCGGTTCGCGAGGCCGCGCTTCCCCGGTTGGGCGTCGAAGTCCTGCCGGGCGAGGGAATCGAGGATCTTCTGCCCTTCCTCGACCGGCTGCCGCTGATCGCGCTCGTCTTCCCCGCCTTCAATGACGGGCGCAGCTATTCGAAGGCCGAGCTTCTGCGTGCCCGCCACGCCTATCGCGGCGATCTGCGCGCTACCGGCGACGTGCTGATCGACCAGATCGCGCATATGCTGCGCTGCGGCTTCTCCAGTTTCGAGATCGTCCATCCCACGACGCTCGCCCGTCTCGAAGCGGGCGAGCGGGGCGGCATTCCGCTTCACTATCAGCCCGCGGCGGCCGCGGCCCAGCCGGGGAATTATGCCTGGCGCCGCCTGGCGGGGTAGAATCCGGCCTCCTTGACTCGCAAAATCCGACCTGCGGCACTATTTCTCGGGTGAAGGGGTGTATTGCGCGCGAATTTGGGTATAATCCGCGCCTCTCCCGAGTCGTCCATGCTGGCGGCTTTGCCGCCTCAGCGCCGGCCTTGGTGCCCGCGTGGAATTCGATCTTGAACAACGCCAACTCGAAAGAAGGAAGAACATTGCAGGTCATCGTTCGCGACAACAATGTCGATCAGGCTCTCAAGGTGCTCAAGAAGAAGATGCAGCGCGAGGGCGTTTTTCGCGAGATGAAGTCTCGCCGCTCCTACGAAAAGCCTTCCGAAAAGCGCGCCCGGCAGCGCGCCGAGGCCGTGCGCCGCGCTCGCAAGTTGGCGCGCAAGCAGGCACAGCGCGAGGGCCTTCTGCCCAAGAAGCGCCGCGCCGCTTGAACGCACTTTCCCGTCCGTGATCGCCGGACATTTTCATTAGAGTCTTTTTGCGCCGGGCCTTGCCCGGCGCTCGTGTGTGCAGCGTTTAGGAGAGGCGCGGCTCAGCGCCTTCGCGTGCCCGGGCGACGCCGTTTGGTCGGAACGTCGGCTGCGTTGTCCTCCGCCTTGTGCAGCTTGCCGAGAAGCTCAAGAAACTCCGTCGGCAGCTCGCTTTTCACTTCGAGACCCGGCAGTCGGCGAAGAAATCGAATATTCTCCGCCTCGCGAATCTGTCGGCGGATCGAACGCGCTGCCTCCGATTTCTTTTCGAGTCTCGGCAGCATTGTTTTCGTTTGATCCTTTGTTTGTTTCTACTTGCCGGAATAACGAAAGAAGCGGAATATCGTTCCGAAACAATGTTTAAGCGGCGGGCTCCCGCTTCAGTTTGGTAAAATTTGCGTAAAATTTAAGGCTTACGCATCCCGTATTTCTCTCATGAAAACGACAGGACCGGGTGGCCGAGCACGGAGAAGTCCGGTTCCACCCCGAGACCGGGGCCCTCGGGTGCCTTCATGGCGCCATTGACGCGCCCGGGCGCGTGCCGGGCGATTTTCCTGGTGCCGTAGGAGTTGAAGTCGGTCGCCGAAAGCAGGAAGTCCGAAGGCGTCGACTGGGCGAGATGGGCGATGGGCGCCGTGGTGATGTCTCCGCCCCACGTGTCCTCAATCGTCATCGCCACCCCATGGGCCATGCATACGTCGCGCATGGCGCGCGCTTTGGTGAGTCCGCCCACCTTGGAGATCTTCAGGTTGACGGCGTCCATCGCGTCTTCGGCAAGCCCCCGCACCAGCACCTCGAGACCGGCGATGCTCTCGTCCATGACAAAGGGCTTCGTCGTGCGCCGGCGGATCGACAGGCATTCGTCATAGGTCCGGCAGGGCTGTTCGATGTAGACGTCAAGGTCCGCCACCGCATCGACCACCCGCGCCGCCTCATGCCGTGTCCAGCCGGTATTGGCATCGGCAACCAGGACGTCGCTTGCATCCAGGATGTCGCGGCAGGCGCGGATGCGGGAAATGTCCTCGTCGGCGTCGCCGCCGACCTTGAGCTGGAACTTGGTGTAGCCTTCCGCCTTGTAGCCGGCGATCTTTTTCGCCATCGTCTCTGGCGCTTCCTGGGAAATGGCGCGGTAAAGGCGCACCTCCTCCTGCGCCATGCCGCCTAGGAGCTTGACGAGCGGCATTCCGGCGGCCTTGCCGAGCAGATCCCAGCAGGCCATATCCAGCGGTGCCTTCACGTAGGGGTGGCCGTTGAGGGCGGCATCCATGGCCCGGTTCACCGTCCCGATGTCGGTCGGGTCGAGTCCGATCAGCGCCCGCGCGATCTCCTGCAGCCCGGCACGCACGCCAGCGGCATAGGCCGGCAGATAGGCCGGGCCGAGCGGGCAGCACTCGCCGTAGCCGGCCAGGCCGCTGTCGGTCTCGATCGCCACCACGGTGGAATCGAACACCTCGACAAAGTTGCCGTTCGACCAGGCGTAGCGGCCCTCCTTCAGCGGAAGGTCGACCTGGTAGGCGCGGATGCCGGTGATCTTCAAGGGCCAATCTCCGTTTCGAACGCGACCGCGTCTTCTGTGTGCGGTGATCACGAAATGGTCAGCGAAGCATTATCAGGTTCCTGTGTTGCTGTCCCCGCACTAGGTTTCGACGTGTTGATAGACTTGCGGAAAGGAGATGGGAGATGAAGCTGACACGACGCGCGGCGATGATCACTGGCATGACGGGACTGGCGATGCTCGGCACCCGCATTTCCCCTGGTTTTGCCCAGGAGGAAGGGGGTGACACGGTTTCGCTTGGCGAAGGCGAATTGACCGTCCATCCCGTCAGCCACGCCTCCGTGGTGCTGGAGGCGGGTGACACGGTAATCTATGTCGATCCGGTGGGTGGCGCGGGGCCCTATGAAGGCTTCCCCGAACCCGATCTCATCCTGATCACGCACGAACATTCGGATCATTACGAGCCCGAAACGCTTCAAGCGCTGATTGCCGACGACACGCAGATGATCACCAACCCGGCGGTCTTCGACATGCTGCCCGACAGCCTGCGCGACAGCGCTTCCCAGCTCGCCAATGACGAGAGCACCGAGGTGGCCGGGATCGGGATCGAGGCCATCCCCGCCTACAACACCACGGAGGACCGCCTGCAATATCACCCCGAAGGCCGCGACAACGGCTATGTGCTCTCGCTGATGGGTGGCCGGGTCTATATCGCCGGGGATACAGAGGACATTCCCGAAATGCGGGCGCTGGAAGACATCGACCTCGCCTTCGTGCCCATGAACCTGCCCTACACCATGACGGTGGAGCAGGCGGCTAGCGCGGTGGCGGAATTTGCGCCGATGGTCGTCTATCCCTACCACTATCGCGGCAGCGACGTGGAGCGCTTCAAGAGCCTCGTGGAGGAGGAAAGCAACGATATAGAGGTGCGGCTCGCCGGGTGGTACGACGGCTGAACGACGGGCCGGCGCGCGCGCCGTGTCAGCCGCCGTCTTTCTTCCGGGCATCCTCGCGGGCGATCTGCCCCCAGCTGTCATTCTGTGCCAGAATGGCGCGCAGATAGGCGATATTGGCCCGGGCTTGCTCGGGTGGAAGCTCCTGCGCGGCGATCTGCTCGGCCTCCGCGAAACGGCCCTGCAGGCCGACGGCCAGCGCCAGGTTCTGGCGCACGCGGCTGTCCGCTCCGGGGGCCGCCGCC
>NZ_JBHSUM010000185.1:0-7670 GCF_042660605.1 Nitratireductor sp. GCM10026969 | reverse complement strand
CGCACCCGTGCGATCCGGCGCGCCGAGCGCGATGCCGCCGCCTTTGCCAGGGCCGCGCGCCATTCGCGCCGCGTGCGGGTCTTGAAGTTCATCCTGCCAGTGGTGGCGATTGTCGTGTCGGTCCTTTTTCTCGGCTATTCCCTGATTCCGCAGACGATCCGTGAGTCCGTCGATATCGGCGCCGCTTCGATCGAGGACGGCCATCTGGTGATCGAGAACCCCACGCTCGACGGTTTCACCCGGGAGAACCTGCCCTATACGATGACCGCCGCGCGGGCGCGGCAGGCGGTCGGACCCACCAACGCACCCATCGATCTCAGCCAGATAAGGGCGACGATTCCCATCAACGCGGATACCGAAGCGCGGATCAGCGCCGGACACGGGCACTTCGATCGCGCCAACGACCGGCTCACGCTCGGCGGCTCGCTTTCCCTCTCGACCAATTCGGGGCTGCGCGCACGGCTGCAGTCGGCCGAGATCGACCTTGCCTCGAATGCCCTGTCGACCGATGATCCGGTGGAGATCGAACTGGAGGGAATGCGCATCACCGCCAACCGATTCCGGGCTTCGGACAGCGGCAAAACTCTGGTATTCGAAGATAGCGTGCACATGGAGATCGATCCGGCGGACATTCGCCGGAACCAGGACGAAGGCGATGGGAGCCGCGGCGATGAATAGATTGCGATACCTGTTGGCAGCCGCGGTGGCGCTTCTTGCGGCGAGTGCCGCACTGGCACAGGGACAGGGGGGACGGCAGACCGGGCTGAAGCTTTCCGGCGACCAGCCGATCCAGATCGAGAGCGACCGCTTCGAGGTGAACGAAAGCGAGGGCGTGGGCGTCTTCACCGGCAATGTTTCCGTCGTGCAGGGCGAAACGCAGCTCAGATCGGCACGAATGAAGGTGTTTTACGACAGCGAGTCCGGATCCGTGCCGACCGGCGGCGCGCAGATCGAGCGGCTCGAGGTGGACGGCGGGGTCTACCTCAAATCCGAAGGGCAGGTGGCCACCGGCGAACGCGGCACTTTCAACATGCAAACCGAGGTGCTGGAGCTTTCCGGCAATGAGGTGGTCCTGACGGAGGGGGAAAACGTGATCGTCGGGTGCAAGCTGACGGTGCAGATGGCCTCCGGACAGGCCACGCTCGAAAGCTGTAAGGACGGCGGTTCGGGCGGCCGTGTGCGCATGCTGCTCACACCGGATTCGCAAAACAGGCAATAGGCATTTCGTGACCATCTTCTCACGCGCAACGCGCCAGGGAGCCCGTCCCGCCCCTGGGCCGAAACCGCAATCCGATCCGGAGCGCTACAAGGGAACCCTGATCGCCCGCGGGCTGACCAAGGCCTACAAGGGGCGGCAGGTCGTCAGCGGCGTATCGCTCGGCGTGCGCGCGGGCGAGGCGGTGGGCCTTCTCGGGCCGAACGGTGCCGGCAAGACCACCTGCTTCTACATGGTGACGGGGCTGGTGCCGGTCGACCAGGGCACCATCCACATCGACGGCTACGACGTGACGTCGATGCCGATGTACCGCAGGGCGAGGCTCGGTATCGGCTATCTTCCGCAGGAGGCCTCGATCTTCCGCGGGCTGACCGTGGAAAAGAACATCCGCGCCATCCTGGAGGTGGTGGAAAAGAGCCGCAAGGAACGTGAAAAAACGCTGGACGCGCTGCTCGAGGAGTTCCGCATAGGCCACCTGCGCAAGGCGCCCTCGGTCTCCCTTTCCGGCGGCGAGCGGCGGCGGCTGGAAATCGCGCGGGCGCTTGCCAGCAAACCGAACTTCATGCTTCTCGACGAGCCCTTCGCCGGCATCGATCCCATCGCCGTGACCGACATTCAGGAACTGGTGCGGCACCTGACGGCGCGCGGTATCGGCGTGCTGATCACCGACCACAATGTGCGCGAGACGCTGGGCCTCATCGACCGCGCCTATATCATCCACGCCGGCCAGGTGCTCACCCACGGGCGCCCGCAGGACATCGTCGGCAACGCCGATGTCAGACGCCTCTATCTGGGTGAGGGATTCACGCTCTGAGCATCCGCGCGCCTTGAAAGGCGGCAGGCAGACGGCCCTGAAGGAGCGTTTTTGGCCTCCTTCACTGCTGGTCGCTTGACAAGCAAATATCGGGCCAGTTTTATCGAGCCAGTCGCGAGGGCATCTCGCTGTTACGGGTATGAGGGGCGCACATAGCTCGATGGCGCTTTCACAGAGTCTGAATTTGCGGCAGACGCAGTCGCTGGTCATGACGCCGCAGTTGCTGCAGTCGATCCGGCTCCTGCAGCTGACGCATGCCGAGCTCGAGCAATTCATCGACGGGGAGATCGAGCGCAACCCGCTTCTCGAGCGCGAGGACGGCGCCGATCCCGCGCAAGAGCCCGGCGAGCCGGCGCAGGAGGCTTCGCGCAACTCCGCCGAGGCGATTTCGGAGCGGCTCGACGCCTCGCTTGAGAACCTGTTTCCCGACGACCCCGGCAGGCGCGAGGTCATCGGCCCGGAGCTTTCCGCTCAATGGCGATCGGCGGGCGGCGCCGGTATTTCCGCCGCCGATACGGAGTGGGACCTGGAAGCCATCGCTGCCGCGCCCCCGAGCCTGCGCGAGCACGTGCGCGAGCAGATCGCCTTCGCCTTCGAGGAGCCGGCCGACCGGCTCCTGGCGGAGGAACTGGCCGAGGGGCTCGACGAGGCGGGCTATCTTGCGGCGGATCTCGAGGAGATCGCCGCCCGCACGGGCGCCGAGGCGGACACATTCGAAGCTGTGCTGGCCACGTGCCAGGGTTTCGATCCGCCGGGCCTTTTCGCACGCAACCTGTCCGAATGCCTGGCGCTGCAACTGAAGGCGCGTGACCGGCTGGACCCGGCCATGCGGACGCTTCTCGATAATCTCGGCCTTCTGGCCAAGCGCGATTTCCAGGCGCTCAAGCGGTTGTGCGGCGTCGACGAGGGGGACCTCGTGGACATGCTTGCGGAAATCCGCGAGCTGGATCCCAAGCCCGGCACAGCATTCACGACGGGCGTGTCGGATCCGATCGTGCCCGACGTGGTCGTGCGTCCCGGTCCGGACGGGGGATGGGCGGTGGAACTGAACCCGCAGGCGCTGCCGCGCGTGCTCGTCAATGAAAGCTATTTCGCCGCCGTCTCGGCGCAGGCCGACGGGGAAGGCAAGGCGTTCCTGTCCGAATGCCTGCAGAGCGCCAACTGGCTGACCCGCAGCCTCGACCAGCGGGCCCGGACCATCCTCAAGGTCGCCAGCGAGATCGTGCGCCAGCAGGATGCCTTCCTGCTCTCCGGGGTGCGGCATCTGCGGCCGCTCAAGCTGCGCACGATCGCCGAGGCGATCGACATGCACGAATCGACCGTGAGCCGCGTGGCGGCGAACAAGTACATGATGACGCCGCGGGGGCTTTTCGAGCTGCGCTACTTCTTCACCGCAGCGCTGGCGGCGGCGGATGGCGGTGACGCCCATTCGGCGGAGGCCGTGCGCGACCGCATCCGCCGCCTCATCGCGGAGGAGGACGTAAAGGATGTCCTGTCGGACGACACGATCGTCGACATCCTGCGCAAGGATGGTGTGGATATCGCCCGCAGAACCGTGGCCAAATATCGCGAGAGCATGAGCATCCCCTCCTCGGTGCAACGCCGGCGGGAGAAAAAGGCCCTGGCCGGCACCGGGGCGTGAGGTCGCGCGCGCCGCAACATTTGACAAGCCGGCGCGAAGCCACTAAAGCCCGCCCGCATGAGACGGCGGCCTGCGGACAACGACCAATCCGTGCGGGCGGCCGCAAAGCGGTGGAACCCATGGCCGACCGGTTTTATTTTACCGTAGCCGAACCTTGTGCGCGCGGACCACAGGTATAAACTCTCAGACACGTCGAAGTTCTGACCGAAGGTCGTTTCTCACATGAGCCTGCGCATTTCCGGCAAGCATATGGACATAGGCGACGCCTTTAAGTCCCGTATCGAGGGTCGCATCGGTGAAGCGCTGGACAAGTATTTCGATGGTGGCTTCGCCGGTCGCGTAACGGTTGAAAAATCGGGATCGGGATTTTCCGCCGACTGCACCATCCATCTCGACACCGGCACGGTGCTTCAGGCCACGCACCGCGCGCAAGACCCGCAGATGGCGTTCGACGGCGCCGCCGAGCGCATCGAAAAACGGTTGCGCCGATACAAGCGAAGGCTTAAGTCGCACAGCCCGGCACAAGGCGGCAACGGCATGCTGGACATGGCCTACCGGGTCATGGCGCCGGCTTCGGACGAGGATGAGGAACTGCCGGAAGACTATGCCCCCACGGTGGTGGCCGAGTCGCGCATGCCACTCAAGTCGATGACGGTCGCTTCCGCCGTCATGGAGCTCGACATGAAGGACAGTCCTGTCTTCGTTTTTCGGAACGCGGGAAGCAACGAGGTCAACATCGTCTATCGCCGGGCGGACGGCAATATCGGCTGGATCGACCCGTCGGCGGTCACCAGCGGATAGCCTGCCCGCCGGCCCGTTCAGCCGGAATATGCGGCCGAAGCAGAGGATGCGAAAAGATGGATCTGAGCGATCTGATCAAGGTCTCGGCGGTCATGCCGGCCTTGAAGGCGAACTCCAAGAAACAGGTCTTGCAGCTTCTCGCCGAAAAGGCCGCGGCGGAAACCGGTCTGGCCGAGCGGGAGATCTTCGATACGATCCTGCAGCGCGAAAGGCTGGGCTCCACGGGCGTGGGCAACGGAGTGGCCATTCCGCACGGCAAGCTGCCCGGCATCAAGGAGATTACCGGCGTCTTCGCACGACTGGAGACGCCGGTTGATTTCGATGCGCTCGACGATCTACCCGTCGATCTCGTCTTCCTGCTTCTGGCGCCCGAAGGCGCCGGCGCAGACCATCTGAAGGCATTGTCGCGGATTGCGCGCGTGTTGCGCGATTCGGAGACGACCGCCAAGATCCGCGGCACGAAGGACGCCGCCGCAATCCACACATTCCTCGCGGAGGCACCGGCCTCCAACGCGGCCTGAGCCTGACGGCATCCCCTGCCCGGTCCGGGCAAGGCTGTTCGCTATCGGGCGCCTCTCATCCTTTTTCGTAGTGGACCTTGCGCTCTTTCCCGTCAGTGCAGGCTGACCGGCTCGAGATCGTTCTGGAAGGCGCCGGCAAGGGCGGCGTCGCGGGCGTCCGCCAGCAGGATGGGCTGGCCGTTCGCGGCGAAAAGGGCCCACAGCTTCGTTCCGGGCTCCATGTCGGGCATGCCGGGGAACTTGCCCTGCAATTCGGCGACGTCCATCTCCCGCATATAGGCGATGGCCCCTTCGCCCAGATGGGCAAGTTGCTGCTGCGTCACGGTGTTCTTCACTTCGTTCTCTGTCATTTCAGCCTCCTATGCGGCGGGCCATCCTTATGATCAACCCGTCCGAGAGCCTCGTGGTTCCGGTGAGAGATGCGGTTTTACGGTTAGTCCTTCACCGAAATATCGATTTTCTGCACCAGGCGCTCCGGCTCCGGCCGGTCGAGATCGATGGCCAGAAGCCCGTTCTTGAGTTCCGCGCCCAAAACGCGCATGCCGTCCGCCAACACGAAAACGCGCTGGAACTGCCTCGCGGCGATACCCCTGTGCAGATATTCGCGCTCGCCTTCATCATTCTGGCGCCCCCGCACGACAAGCTGGTTCTCCTCGGTCGTTACGTCCAGGTCCGCTTCGGAAAACCCGGCCACGGCGAGGGTGATGCGCAGGCGCTCGCCCCGCCCTTCCCCATTGCGGATGCGTTCGATGTTGTAGGGGGGATAGCTGTCGCCGGTTTTCGCGATCCGCTCCAGCGTCTTCTCCATACTGTCGAACCCCAGGAGAAGCGGGTTCGAAAAAGGCGTCATACGCGTCATGTTCCTGTCCTCAAAGAGCGACGTGGACAAGCAAAAACCCGATTGGCGTTTTTGCCGGTGTCCCTGATATGGTCGATCGCCGACATCAGTTCAAGAAGGCTTCATCTACGTGCAACAGGCGCGCAAGATCATCATCGACACCGACCCCGGCCAGGACGACGCAGTGGCCATCCTCCTGGCGCTCGCGAGCCCGGAACTCGACGTCCTGGGCATCACGGCCGTTGCCGGCAACGTCCCGCTCGGCCTGACGGAGAAGAATGCCCGCAAGATCTGCGAACTCGCCGGGCGGCCGGACATGAAGGTCCATGCCGGGGCCGGCCGGCCCCTGGTGCGCGATTTGGTGACGGCCGAGCATGTGCACGGCAAGAGCGGCCTGGACGGCCCCGACCTGCCGGAACCGGAAATGCCGCTGATGCAGGCACACGCGGTCGATTTCATCGTCGAGGCCGTGATGGCGCACGAACCCGGCACGCTCACCCTGTGCACGCTGGGGCCGCTCACCAACATCGCGCTGGCGCTCGTGCGCGAGCCGCGGATCGCGCCGCGCATCGGGGGGATCGTCATGATGGGCGGCGGCTTCTTCGAAGGCGGCAACATCACCCCGGCGGCGGAGTTCAACATCCATGTCGATCCGCATGCCGCCGACGTCGTCTTCCGCTCCGGCGTCCCCATCGTCATGATGCCGCTCGACGTGACGCACAAGGCGCTGGCGACCAGAGCGCGGGTGGGCGCTTTCCGCGATCTCGGTACACCCGTCGGCCTGGCAACGGCGGAAATGCTGGGCTTTTCCGAACGCTTCGACAAGGAGAAGTACGGCAACGAGGGCGGGCCGCTGCACGACCCCTGCGTGATCGCCTATCTGCTTCAGCCCGCGCTATTTGCCGGGCGCACCTGCAATGTCAGTGTGGAAACGGCCTCGGAACTGACCATGGGCATGACCGTCATCGACTGGTGGCACGTCACGAAGCGGCCGCATAACGCGCAGGTCATGCGCGAGATTGACGATGAAGGCTTCTTCGCCCTGCTCACGGAGCGGCTGGGCAGGTTGTAGCGCTTATCTCGCTCGCGAAAAGGCGAGCCATAAGCCGCCGCCGATCAGGAACGTACCGCCGATGCGGCAGATCCGGCGCATGGCTGCAGCGCCGAGGCGGCGCCCGAGGCTGCCGGCGGCGATCGCATAGCCGCCGTCGGACATCGCCGAAAAGAGAAGCGCCGTGCCGCCCAGCAAAGCGATCTGCAGGACATGGTTGCCCGCGGGATCGATGAATTGCGGCAGGAGCGCACCAAAAAAGAGAAGCTGCTTCGGGTTGCCGAGGGAGACGAGCAGGCCCTGACGGAAAAAGCCCCGGCGCGGGTGCCCTGCGGGCGATCGTTCGAGAGGCGCACCGCTCGAACGAAGCATCTTGAGGCCGAGCCAGCAGAGATAGGCAGCGCCGGCCAGCTTGACCCAGGCGAACCAATGGCCGGCGATTTCGACGACCGACGTCAGGCCGACGCCGACGACGGCGATCATGACCGACAAGCCGGCCAGCGTGCCGGCGACGTTCAGGAGACCGGCCTTGACGCCGTGGCGGATGCCGTTGGCAACGATCAGCATGTTGGTCGGCCCGGGAACGACCGTGGCGACCAGACAGACGACGGCGTAGGCGAGATAGGTTTCGAGCGACATCGTATGGGGCCTCCCGTTCCAGGAGGGCACGCCCGCAGGCGCTTGTCCAGTCTCAGGGCGAACCCATCGCCGCATCGACCTCGGCACGCAACGGAATCGCCGGCTGGGCGCCGGGCTTCAGGCAGGCGAGCGCGCCGGCGACGGCGGC
>NZ_JBHSUM010000184.1:0-7683 GCF_042660605.1 Nitratireductor sp. GCM10026969 | reverse complement strand
CCGCCGCCGGCGCCGTCGGCTTCACGCTGCGCAGCAGCGCCCCGTTCGCCCCAAGTCGCTGCGAGGGCTCCAGCGTCTTCGCCAGCTGTACCCGCGCGACCTCGGGCACGATCTTCGCCGAACGCCCCTCGCCCACGAGCGCCGCGCCGAAGATCTTGCCCTCCGCGATGTATTGCGAGACACGGCCGGCTGACACGCCAATGAGGCGCGCGAACTCGCCCTTGCCCACCGTCTCGACTTTAGGAGCCTCGGTCATTTTAGGCTTGCACTTTAGGCTTCAAATTTCCGCTCAGACTGCCGACAACCCGCGGTTCGAATTACTCGCTCGGCGAGGTGGTCGGGGAAGGACCCGCGAGGGTCGAGGGGGTGCCGGGGGTGGCCTTGGTCGGCTGCGGCGCGCTTCAGCGGTTCGGCTTGCGCATGATCATCGCGGCCGAGCGCCTGAAGTTGATGGGAAGCCGCGCGCGCACCGTCTCCTGCGACCACCGCTTCCAGTCGAAGATGTCCGGATAATCCGGCGCTCGCGGCACGAACACGAACACGGGGGATATCTGTCCCCGCCGGTCGCGCTGCCATATCCCTCGGGGCAGGTTCGTCGGCCGAACGCTGCCGAGCCGGGGGGCGTCCTTTCCATACGAAACGAAATAGCGCATGGCCCCTCGCCGCCCCCTCGCTGATTTCGATCGTTCGCTCTTGTTGCCGATCCCGCTCCCGCCCAGCTGAAGCTGAGCAAGGATCTTCGCATACACGCCACGCGGCACGTTGCCGTGCCGGTCGAGCTTCAGCCCCTTGCCCGGCATGGCGTATTCGCTCGCCTTCATTACACCGGCATGGATCAGCCGCCTCTCCCAGCGCGTATGCGGGCGCCGCCCGCCCCTGATCTGGGTGAGCAGATACTTGCCGGCCGGCGTGCCCTTCGGGGCAAAGTCCTTGAAGTAGACCTCCGCGACGAGGTCGCGCTTCTTCGCCGGCTTCACACGGGCCGCGTTCAGCGTCCACCTGGTCGGCCGGTCGAAGTCGCGCCGCATCCACTTCTTGGAGTTCTTCTGAACGTCCTTCGCCGTCCAGGTCAGCGCCCGCGCCAGCGCGAAAGGAAGATCGCGCCCGAGATCCCTCGCCAGCTGCTGCTCGAATTCCCGGCGATTGTAATCAACGCTGATCCGCATCCGCCTCGACCCAAGCGACAAGAAGATGAGAATGCCCCAGCATCAGCGTGGCGACGAACTCATGCCGACCGTCGTGGATGACGAAGCGCTCGCCTTCCCAATGCCCGTTCGGGCAAGGCCACGGTTGGCTGTCCCCGATCTGGAGGCGCTTCCGGTAAGCAGCTTCAACATCGCCCACCGCCATCCGATCACGGCAGGCGAGCTTAATGCTCTCCACCGGGATATAGGCGGTTTTGACGATTGAGCCTGCCGGGATCGACAAAGCACGGTCAGTGGCGAGCGTGAGAGGCTGTGTCATGCTTCTGCTTCTGGTGGGTAACCGGCGAGGCTGAATATTCATGAAGCCACTGTCGATCGACCGGCTGATAGCCGCCTCGGATGGGGATGTGTGACGCAGAAACGAGGTAAGCTCTGCAACCAATACGCAATTTCACCGGTTTACTCCTGAAGGGATTCGTTGGAGTTGAGCTATGAGACAGACAACCAGCAAAAGCCTTTGCGCGGCGATAGCCATGACATTCGCGCTTGGCACTGCGACGCCAACGGTGGCCGCACCAATTTTCGTGCCCAAAGCTCCGGAGGCATCGTCAGAAGTCACAAAGGTACAAGATCGACGCCCCAGGTGGCGCCGCGACAACCGGCGTGAACATCGTCGAGATCTGTTCGAACGCCGGCGGGACGGTGTCTACTGGCGCGGCCATCGAGGTTTCCGGGAACGCCGGCCGGGATATCGGCAACGTGGCGACTGGTGGTTCCCACCAGCAGCCTTTGCGCTTGGAGCGATCATAGGCGGAGCAATGCAACAGCCACAGTATAGAGGCCTCAGCGAGGCCCATGTACGTTGGTGTT
This sequence comes from Nitratireductor sp. GCM10026969, assembly GCF_042660605.1. Lineage (NCBI taxonomy): Bacteria > Pseudomonadati > Pseudomonadota > Alphaproteobacteria > Hyphomicrobiales > Phyllobacteriaceae > Nitratireductor > Nitratireductor sp. GCM10026969. The sequence continues at coordinate 5,668 of NZ_JBHSUM010000184.1, read as the reverse complement.
ATGACCGCTACCGTTCCTATCGGGCTTCGGACAACACGTTCCAGCCATACAACGGGCCGCGTAGACCATGTAACTCGCCCTATAGCTGAGAAAATCTCCGGCCCGCGTCTTTGCGGCGCGGGCCGTAACTCATCGTCACAAACGGCACGTCCATCCACCTCAGCGTGCAGCGATCGTGTCTACTCGGTGATGTTGGACGGAAATGTCCAAGGGATGTCTCGGCAATATTCAGCCAAAGCGCCCGATGCTTGCCGGCAGATCGCCGTCTCATCGGGCAGGGTTGGAGGGCGCTCGCTGTGGGCGTCCTGTCTCCAGTGGCCTTGAGGCGAAATGGCTAACCAAGCTTTTCGAGATCGTCAATCCCGCAGCGCGTCTCCATCTCACGTCCGAACAGCACGGTCGAGACAAGAGCCTCCCGCTTCGCCTCGTTGATCGCGAGTACAGTCCCCGCCAATTCAGCGAATGTTCCGACTGGGCGCACCACCCGGTCACCTACCTTGATCCCGCCGGCATCCCGCACGACTGTATCGCCAGATCCGGCAAGCATCACAAGAAGTTGCACCTCTTCGCGTGGCCTCAGCGGAATGGGCTTCTCGCCACTTCCCTGCAGGCAGTTCACCCCGTCGAAGGTGAGCACACCAACCCATGCCGCTTCCGCTTTCAGGAGGCGCACGAAGAGGTAGTTTCTGAAGATCGGAATATCCACAGGATATCGCCGATTAGCACCGCTGGAGCGCGGATAGCGCCGCCAGCGCCTCTCTAGTGGGCACACAGCCTCGATCCCGTAGGCGCGAAGCTCCTCTGCCACCGAATCGGCCCGCCAGTTCGTCCGGGCGACATACCAGGCCATCTCCCCGTCCCTCGCGGCCGCCTCGCCTCTAAGCCATGCGATAAGCCCGGCTTTCTGCCGCCCGCGCTCAAGCGCCCGCAATTCACGCTCGGAGAGTTCCGGCACCTGGTGCATCATTCCGCCGCCTCGACTGCATGTCCGTCATCGCCCCTGAGGGCCGCCTCGAATGCCTCGATCCCCGCCGGGCCGCCGCGCGGGAAATAGACCACGGGCTGGCCGCCCGGATCCGGCAGCCAGGGCCAGCCACGACGCTCGTGCTCCTCACGCCACTGCTCGTAGGTCTCGGAGCCGACAGGCACCGCCGCCATCAACTCGGCAAACGCTTCCAGTGCCGGCGCCACCATTACGCCCTGCCGCCGCTCGGCCATGTCGTGCATGCGGTTCACAGCCGGCCAGCCGTTCTTCGCTTGCTGCTCGCGGCGAATTTCGGCCTCGTCGGCCTGCCCGGTTTCCACCATGTGGCGCTGGAAGTGGGTGAGCCCCGGCAGCTTCATCGCCGGTCCGTTCACGAGCTGCTTCATCCGCGCCACCATCCAGAGCGGCCCGAAGGGCTTTGCCTCCAGCGCGGCGGGTTTTTCTTCCTCGGGCTCAGGCACGTCGGCCCAGAGATGCTCGCGGAAATAGGTCGAGGGCGCCGGCACATGGCTCTTGCGCTGCGCCTTGAGCAACTTCAGCCACGCCGGCAGCTTCCGCTCGGCCTCCGCCCGCTCCTCCGGCTCCAGCGCGAACCATGCCGCCTTCGCTGGCTCCTTCGGCATCCCGGCGAAGCCCGGCCAGTCCTTCACCACCCGCCAGAACGCCCTCTCCACCGCTTTCGGGTCTTCCGGCTGGCTGTCTTCCCGCCCGCTCTCGCGCGCCTCTCTCTCAGGTTCCTTTACTGGTTCCCTTACAGGGTTAGCGTCCGGATTTCGGACACGGCTTTCGCCATTTTCCGGACACGGCTCGGCCCCGTTTTCGGACACGGCTCCGTGTCCGGTTTCCGGACACGGCTTTTCGTGGAAGTCCGGCTCGAAGGCGAAGCGGTAGACGGTTGATTTCTGGCGCTTCGTGCGGCTGTCGCGGCGCTGCTCGCGGCGGATCAGCCCGGCCGCCTCCAGCGCCGCCAGATGATCGTTCAGCGTCGACCGCGACATCTCGCAATCGCGCGCCAGCGTATCCTGGTTGGGAAAGCATCCGTTGTCCGGGTGATAGCGGTCGCACAGGTTCCAGAGGACCACCTTCGCCGCCGGCTTCAGCCCGCGCTGCTTGATCGCCCAGTTGGTCGCGTCATGGCTCATCCCGCCGCAACCTCCGTCACTGCTGTGCGTTGAGGCGCATGGCCGAGATCTCTTGGAAGAAGCCCGTTGTCGTGTTCGCCGGCAAGGCCGCGAATGTTCGTTGGACTATCAGCGACGCTCCTACGGCCGCGGTTGTCCTTCTCAGCCACTGGCCGACGCGCGCTGCCAAGGACAAGGCACATATGAAGGCCCAGAAGGTGATTCTGTCCTGCCTCAAGGGTAAGTGCGATGCCGAAGAGGCGCGTTCTGCCTTTGTGACGGCGGCCGAGAAGGCGGACATCCTGGCCAGTTAAACGCGCTGCGCCCCCGATTGTTACAACCCGGTACCCGTTCGTGAAACAACCACAGGCAGTGCCGCGCGTTTCCCATGCATGAATACTGGTAGATGGAGTGTCCCAGTGTCCGTTTTGGACGGACAGGGCCTCGTTTTCGACATTCGCTCCGCGCGGCACGCGGCCGACTTTCTTGTCCTTCACTGGCCCGAAAAGCACCGAGACAGTTGGCCCCACCTGCGAGCGCAGAGCGCCTGCCTCGACGTTCTGCAAGGAACCCACGAACCCGAGCACGCACAACAAGCATTCGTCGAAGCTGCCAGAGATGCTGGAATTATTGCCGAAAATCCGTAGACGCGCGAAACATTCGGGTGCGACCCCAGTTTCGTCGTCATGCGTAACAGTTGGCACCCTCCGATACACCTGCGCCTCGGCAATGGCGGTGAAATCACACGAGTCACAGACGTGTTCGAAGCTGCCCACATCCTGATCTACCGCTGGCCGAGCAGAGGTGCGGCGCATAAACGCGCATTGGACGAGTGCATGAAGGCGCTGAGGGGCAAGGTGGATCCCACCGAAGCGCGCCAGGCCTTCACCGAGGCCGCCCGAAAGGCCGGCATTCATGCTGAATAACGTCATTCTGCCGCCGCCTTTTCCACCGCCATGTGCGCGCAGTTCGCCCGCACGAGGGCTTCGGCCAATGGCGGGCAAACGGAATTGCCGCAGCACCGCCCCTGCACCGTGCCGGTGATGGCGCTGCCGTCTGGCCGCCGGTCGACGATGTAGCTCTCGGGGAAGCCCTGCGCGCGGAACCGCTCGCGCGGCGTCAGCATGCGCATGCCGAGGTCGGCGATGGCATAGGTCGCGCCGTCGATCTCGACCGTCACCAGGCCGAATCGGTCCTTTGTCGTGTCGGTATGCATGGGTCCGGTCACAGCAGCGCCATCGCCCTGACCGTAATACTTCGTCAGGAATCCGGAGATCAGCGCCGCTTTGCCAGCGCCGCCGGCGGTGATCGTGCCGACAGGGTCGTCCATTGCCGAGCCCACGGACGCCCCGAACTGGCGCATCATGTGTGCCGCAACGACCCCTTCATGACCGCCGCCTTTGCCGCCGCTGGTGGTCACGGTCGTCAGCGGCTCTTCGGGATCGCCGGCGGAGGCCGAAACGTTCGACCCATAGAAATGCGTCAGATGCGCTGCGACCACGCTCTGGGTGCATCCCTTCTGAACAATGGTCGAGACCGGAGAACGGGCCTCATGCCCCACCATGTCCGTGTTGTGCTGTGCCAGGAAGGCCGCAACCACACCATGCTTCGCACCGCCGGCGACCTGCGTCCCGATAGGCTTCTTGACATCAAGCGCGCGCGGCGCCTGCCCTTCCCGCTCGCCATAGCCTGTTTGCACCATGGTCGCGGCGACCACGCCGTTCGGCGCCGCGCCGCCTGGGCGCTTTAAGTAGCTGTTGGCGGTAACGGTCGGCTCAGGCTCGGCGGCGGATCCTGTTGAACCCGATTGGAACTTCGTCAGGTGCGTGGCAACCACGCATCCGTCCGCCTTCGCCGTCTGGGTGCCGAGCGGCTCGTCACCACCGCGTGGCGCACTCTGCCCGGCCCGGCCGCCGCATCCGACGAAGCTCGGAACAATTTTGGCGTTCTGGACTTTACTCTTCGCAGTGAGAGTATGGAGTGGCTGTTGGGCATCCCTGACAGAGCCGCCATACTGAGCCGACGCGATGACCGGCGCGTCAAGGGCGAACGACCTAGCGGTCGTCAGCGTGCACGCCGGTTCATCCGTCGCGTGCACCCCGTTCCGTTCCGCTGCGGTAGCCATATCGGTGCGCACGATGAACGGCGTCTTCGCCTCCAGCACATACCGCACGACACCCCGCGCGATACGCCGCATGGTCGCCTCGGCGAGCGGCCGGTTGGCGCGGATGCCGAACTTCGCCTTGATCTCCTCCGACGTATCGAAGATCGAAGGACACGGAATCGACCAGTCGATGATCTCCGCCGCTGTCCGCCAGGGCAGCTTTCGCCCGGCTATCACGTCGGGATCGTCCGGCGGACCATGCGTCGGCTCTGGCCACACGATCGGGCGTCCGTCGCGCCTGGCGATCATGAAGAAGCGTTTACGGATCGTCGGTGCGCCATAGTCGCAGGCGCGCAGCTCGCGCCACTCGATCTTGTAGCCGAGCCGCTTCAGTTGCCCCATCCAGAGCTTGAACGTCTGCCCCTTCCGCTCCGGGCACGGCTTTCCGTCGGCGGAAACCGGCCCCCACTCGCGGAATTCCTCAACGTTTTCGAGGATGATCACCTCGGGCCGCACCCGCTTCGCCCACAGCACCACCACCCAAGCGAGGTCGCGGATGTTGCGCTTCACCGGTTTGCCGCCCTTCGCCTTCGAGAAGTGCTTGCAGTCCGGCGAGAACCAGGCGAGACCGACACGGCGATGGCCGACCGCCTCCAGCGGGTCGACATGCCAGATGTTCTTGGACAGGTGCAGTGTGTCCGGGTGGTTCACTATGTGCATGGCGAGCGCATCAGCATCGTGGTTGATGGCGATGTCGGGCGAGCGCCCAAGCGCCATCTCGATCCCGGTCGATGCCCCGCCCCCGCCAGCGAAGCTGTCCACTATCAGCGGCCCGCCTTGCCGGACCGAACCCGGGGCAACGTGTTCGAAAAGACTACGCATCACGCCGCCCTCACGCTCTGTGACCCCAGCGGCCAATTTGTTACGAAACAGTTCCCCGACACCGCGCTTGATTCTCCAGCAAAGGAGAAACTGCGATGCACAAGGACCTCCAGATCGGCCCTTTTGAAGAGCCGGTGCATCTCACCACCGAGGCCGGCGAGCTCGATATTCGCAGTGCTAGAGAAGCTGCGGAAATGCTGCTCTATGCCTGGCCGATCGGTGAAACAGGCTTGCGTATTCAGGCGCGGATGACGTGCATGAAGGTGCTTGCCGGGAGTGAACCGCCAGAGTTGGCGCGCAGCGCCTTCGTCGAAGCGGCAAAAGAGGCGCACATTCTGGGTGTGGCTTATGAGGAAGCGCATTAGGCTGCTCTCCCCCACACCCTGAGCCTGTCGAGGGTCACGGCATCCTCCCGTGCTTCCGCATCACGCGCTGCAGGCTCTGCGCCGCCCGCTCCAGCGCCTGCCGCGCCGGGATCTCGCCGGAGGAGAACTTCGCCTGCGCCAGCCGATCGGAGGCCTCGGCCACCTTGCGGCAGGCGCGCATGATCTCGGCATCCGGCCCACGCACGATCAC
>NZ_JBHSUM010000183.1:0-7814 GCF_042660605.1 Nitratireductor sp. GCM10026969 | reverse complement strand
GTCTATTGTCTCGGGCTGCGCTCCAGCAAGCCGGTGGCGGCGCACCTGGCCTACATGCTGTCCTTCCTGGGCGAGCAGCCGGTCGCACTCGATGTTGCCGACGGAACCGGCCTCGACGCGCTGCGCTTCGCCAGTGCCGGGGACGTGTTCTTCGTCACCACCGTCTCGCCCTACACACGGGCCAGCGTGGAGGCGGCGCGCCACGCCCGGGACAGCGGGCTCGTCATCGTCGCGCTGACCGACAGCGCCGCCTCGCCCGTGGCGGTGCTTGCCCACCACGCAATCGTCGTGCCGACGGAAAGCCCCTCCTTCTTTCATTCCATGGCGCCGGCCTTCATCGCCGTGGAGATCCTGGCGGCGCTCGTCGCAGGCGAAGAAGGGGAGCGGGCGCTCGAGGCCATCGCCGACGCGGAGCGCCACTTCGCCGCGCTCAGGATCCATCTTTACGAACATGCCGCCCGCACGCGGCGCCAGGAAGACCAATGACGCATATTCTTCACCGCCAGATCCATGCCGACCTGCCCGTCGCCGTTGGGGGAAAGGGCGTTTCGCTCTACGACAGCGCCGGCCGCGCCTATATCGACGCGTCCGGCGGCGCGGCGGTCTCCTGCCTCGGGCACGGTCATCCCGACGTGATCGCAGCGCTGACGCGCCAGGCAGAAGATCTCGCCTACGCCCATACCAGCTTCTTCACCAACGAGCCTGCCGAGAAGCTGGCGGAGAAGCTCGTCAAGGCAGCGCCGGAAAGCATCGGCCACGTCTATTTCGTCTCCGGCGGTTCGGAGGCGAACGAGGCCGCGCTCAAGATGGCGCGGCAGTATTTCGTCGAGAAGGGCGAGCCGGAGCGCCGCAACGTCATTGCCCGCCGCCAGAGCTACCACGGCAACACGCTGGGGGCGCTTGCCGCCGGCGGCAATGCCTGGCGCCGGGCGCAATTTCAGCCCCTTCTCATCGAAACCCATCACATCGATCCCTGCTATGCCTACCGTTTCCGATGGCCGGGCGAAAGCGAAGAGGCCTATGGCCAGCGCGCCGCACAGCAGCTCGAGGACACGATCCTCGAACTCGGCGCCGAAACCGTCATGGCCTTCATTGCCGAGCCCGTTGTGGGGGCCACGGCGGGAGCTGTGCCCGCCGTTCCCGGCTATTTCCGGCGTATCCGCGAGATCTGCGACCGCTACGGCGTGCTTCTCATCCTCGACGAGGTGATGTGCGGCATGGGTCGCACCGGCACGCTGTTCGCGTTCGAGCAGGACGGCGTCGCCCCCGATCTCGTCAGCGTCGCCAAGGGGCTTGGCGGCGGCTACCAGCCGATCGGCGCCGTGCTTCTTTCGCGCGCGATCTTCGCGGCTTTTGCCGAAGGCTCAGGCTTCTTCCAGCACGGCCACACCTATATGGGCCATCCGGTCGCCTGCGCGGCCGCGCTCTCCGTGCAGGAGGTGATCGAGCGCGACGGCCTCCTGGCCAATGTCCGCGAGATGGGTGCCCATCTCACAAGCCTGCTGGAGGAGCGCTTCGGTGAACACGCACATGTCGGCGACATTCGCGGCCGCGGCCTGTTTATGGGCCTCGAACTGGTCGGCGACCGTGCAAGCAAGGAGCCCTTCGATCCGGCGCTGAAGATCTTCGCGCGGGTGAAGAGGGAGGCCATGGAACGCGGCCTGATGGTCTATCCGGCCGGCGGGACGGTCGACGGGAAGCGCGGCGATCATGTCTTGCTTGCGCCGCCCTTCATCGTCGACCGGCCGACCGTTGAGCGGATCGTCGAGTTGCTGGGAGAGGCCGTCGACGCGGCCGTGGCCTGACAGATGGGAAGAAGGGAGGATGGCATATCGGCGTTGTCGACAAGCCCGTCCGATTGCAACATTATGTTGCATCTTTCGCCGAATTGCGCAGTCTATCCATTGACTTGGGCGAGGGGGCAATTCACGCTCCCGGCCTGAGCCGCGCATGGCCGGTCGGGGACTCTCGCACGCGGGTACCCGGTGGCTGTTTCCCGGATCGGGAAGCGGAATACGCAACGTGCAACCAGATGAGTATGGCAACAGGGAGACGCAATATGACACCAAATCGAATTCTCGGCTTTGGTATCGCCGCGGCGATGCTCGGCGCGCTGTCGGCGGGCCAGGCGGCGGCTCAGGAGCAGCAGTTCGTGTCCGTGGGAACCGGCGGCGTGACCGGCGTCTACTATCCCGTCGGCGGCGCCATGTGCCGTCTGGTCAATCAGACGCGCCGCGACCACGGCATTCGCTGCTCGGTGGAGTCCACCGGCGGCTCAGTGTTCAATGTCAACGCCATCAAGGGCGGCGACCTCGAATTCGGCGTCGTGCAGTCGGACGTGCAGTACAACGCCTATAATGGCGAGGCCGGTTTCGCCGACACCGGCGCGCATGAAGACCTGCGTTCGGTGTTCTCGCTGCACGCCGAGCCCCTCACCGTCGTCGCCCGAGCGGACGCCGATATCGGCGAGTTCGACGATCTGAAGGGCAAGCGCGTCAATATCGGCAATCCCGGCTCCGGCCAGCGCGCGCTGATGGATCTTCTGATCGCCGAAAAAGGCTGGACGAACGACGACTTTTCCCTGGCGGCGGAGCTCGCGCCGGCCGAGCAGAGTTCCGCACTCTGTGACAACAACATCGACGCCTTCGCCTACACTGTCGGCCATCCGGCGGGCTCCATCGAGGAGGCCACCACCACCTGCGACAGCGTCATCGTGCCGGTCGAGGGCGAGGCCGTCGACGCACTGGTCGAGAACAATCCCTACTACTTCCAGGCGACCATCCCCGGCGGCATGTATCGCGGCAACGACGAGGACGTGAACACCTTCGGTGTCGGCGCGACCTTCGTGACCTCCGCCGACGTGTCCGACGACGTGGTCTATACCGTGGTCAAGTCCATCTTCGATAACTTCGATGAGTTCCGGGGCCTGCATCCGGCGCTGGAAAATCTGACGCCGGAGCAGATGGTGAGCCAGGGTAACTCGGCTCCGATGCATCCCGGCGCTGAGCGCTATTACAAGGAACAGGGCTGGCTCAACTAAGCACGCTCACCTCCAGGGGCGCCCCGCCGGGGCGCCCTTTTTCGCATTACCGCCGGGGAAAGCAGCGGCAGTGCGCAAAAAGCAAGAATCTTTCGGGGAACAGAGTGATGGCTGAGAAGTCGAACGGTGCCGCGGGCGAGCAATCCCATACGACGGACGATTTACAGGATCTTGTCGCTTCCACCGATACCGGCGCGCGCCATCCCATCGGAACGACCGGCTATATCATTGCCGGCGTGGCGCTTTGCTGGTCGCTTTTCCAGCTCTATATCGCTTCGCCGCTACCCTATATGCTTTCGAGCCTGACCGGGCTCAGCCTTGTCCTGAATCATGCGGAGTCCCGCGCAGTCCATCTGGCCTTCGGTCTCTTCCTTGCCTATATGGCTTTTCCCGCTTTCAGCCGCAGCCCGCGTGACCGTGTTCCCGCCCTGGACGTGGTTCTGGCGCTCGCCGCGGCGGCTTGCGCCCTGTACAACTTCTTTTTCTACCACGAGTTGGCCCAGCGGCCGGGCCTTCCCATAACGCGGGATCTGATCATTGCCGGAATCGGCATGGTCTTGCTGTTGGAGGCGGCGCGCCGGGCGCTGGGGCCGCCACTCGTCGTCGTTGCCCTTGTTTTCCTGGGCTACGTATTTTTCGGTTCCTCAACGCTTATTCCCGACATCATCCGCTGGGGCGGAGCGTCCTACGGGCGCGCCATGTATCAGATGTGGCTGTCGCCGGAGGGCGTTTTCGGCGTGGCGCTCGGCGTTTCGTCGGCGTTCGTCTTTCTGTTCGTCCTGTTCGGCTCGATGCTCGACCGGGCTGGCGCCGGCAATTTCTTCATCAAACTCGCCTTTGCGCTGCTCGGCCATCTGCGCGGCGGTCCGGCGAAGGCAGCGGTGCTCGCCTCGATGATGACCGGCATCATCTCCGGTTCCTCGATCGCCAACGTGGTCACCACGGGCACCTTCACCATTCCTCTCATGAAGCGGGTGGGCTTCTCTCCGGAAAAGGCCGGCTCAGTCGAGGTGGCGAGTTCGGTCAACGGACAGATCATGCCGCCCGTCATGGGGGCGGCCGCCTTCCTGATGGTCGAATATGTCGGCATCCCCTATATCGAGGTCATCAAACACGCTTTCCTGCCGGCTGTCATCTCCTACATCGCGCTGCTTTACCTCGTGCACCTGGAAGCGGTGAAGAACGACATGCCGGTGCTCGAAAAGCGGCAGATACATCCGGCGACCGTGGCGCTCCTGCGCGCCGGCATCACGATCGCTTCGATCGTGATCCTTGCAGGCCTTACCTATTACGGCGTTTCGCTCATTCGCTACCTGCTTCCCGATGTCTCCGGCCCGGTGTTGTTGATCGCCATGCTCGGCATCTATGTGCTGCTCGTGTGGTATGCCGCACAAGCGCCGGATCTGGAGTTGGACGATCCGGAGGCGCCGGTGGTGGAACTGCCGCTGGCCGTCGAGGTGCTGAAGACGGGGCTGCATTATCTCCTGCCGCTCGTGGTTCTTATCTGGTTCCTGATGATCGAGCGTTATTCGCCCGGCCTGTCGGCTTTCTATGCCGTGCTGCTGCTCATTCTCATCATCCTGACCCAAAAGCCGCTCAAGGCGCTCTTCCGCGGCATGCAGTCCGATGAACAGCGTGCCGCCTTCATGGAAGGCTTCTACGATCTAGTCGCCGGCCTGATCACGGGCGCCCGCAACATGATCGGCATCGCCTGCGCCACGGCCACCGCCGGCATCGTCGTGGGCACCGTCACGCTGACCGGCATCGGCCAGGTCATGGCCGAGTTCGTGGAGTTCCTGTCGGGCGGCAACATCTTCCTGATCCTGGTCTTCACGGCCATGATCTCGCTGGTGCTCGGCATGGGCCTGCCGACGACGGCGAACTACATCGTCGTCTCCTCGCTCATGGCACCGGTCATCGTGCAGCTCGGCGCCGCAAACGGCGTGCTCATTCCGCTGATCGCGGCCCACATGTTCGTCTTCTATTTCGGCATCATGGCGGACGTGACGCCACCGGTGGGGCTGGCGTCCTTCGCGGCGGCGGCCGTGTCACGCGGCGATCCCCTGAAGACGGGCTTCATCGCCTTCTTCTATTCGTTCAGGACGGTGCTTCTGCCCTTCATCTTCGTCTTCAACACCGACCTGCTGCTCATCGATGTGAGCTTCCTCGGCGCCATCTGGGTCTTCTGTCTGGCGACGGTGGCGATGCTGATCTTCGCCGCCGCCACGCAGGGCTTCTTCATGGTCAAGTCGCGCATGTGGGAGTCGGCCGCACTTCTGCTCGTCACCTTCATGCTGTTGAGGCCCGGCTTCTTCCTCGATCTGGTGCAGCCGCCCTATGAGCAGGTCGAGCCGACGCAGATCTTCGAGGTGGTGGAGCGTGAGCCTTCCGGGGCCGGTGTCCGCCTCGTCATCCGCGGCCCGAGCTTCGACAATCCCGACGTGACGCTGGAGCGTACCATGGCCTTCGGTCTGGGCGAGGCGGGGGCCAGCGGGGAGGCGCGCTTCGAGGAGGCGATCGGCCTGCCCGTGCGCATCGAGAACGGCACGGTCGTCCTCGACGAACCGCTGGACTTGAACAGCCTCGCCGCCCGCGCTCTCTCCGACATGGACTTCTACGCCGACGAGCCGGTGCAGATCACCGCGATCGAGGCGAGCACGGAGCGCATGCCGCGCGAGGTTTTTTACATTCCGGCGGTGCTCATCCTGGCACTGGTGATGTTCCTCCAGCGCATGCGCGGGGGCACATTGGCCGGCAATCCGAAACCGAAGCCGGCCGCCGCGTGAGGAGAAGACGCGATGTACAAGGACATCCTCGTTTCCATCGATCTCGGCGATCCCGAGCACGAAAAGCGCACGCTCGAAACGGCGGTGGATTATGCCCGCACCTTCGGCAGCCGCCTGCACGTGATGACCGTCGTGCCCGACTACGGCATGTCCATCGTCGGCGGCTTCTTCCCGAAGGGGCATGAGCAGGAGGCGCTCGAGCACGCCAACCAGGCGCTGCACCTGTTCACAAAGAAGCACGTGCCGTCCGAGATCAAGCACCGCCATATCGTCGGGCATGGCTCGATCTACCGGGAGATCCTGCGCTATGCGGGCGTCGTCAAGGCCGATCTCATCGTGCTCTCGGCCAAGCGGCCGGGGCCTGAGGACTATCTCCTCGGCCCGAACGCCGCGCGCGTGGTGCGCCACGCGGAGATATCGGTGCTGGTGGTGCGATAACGATTCGAGGCAGCGCTGTCGCGGGATGCGTTCAGGGCGACGCACTAGCGCACGTCATCCCGGAAAACCGCAGGTTTGTCCGGGACCCATTCCGGAACGTGGACGAGTCACGGAGTGGATCCCGGACAGCCGCAGCTCACGCTCCGGCTTCCGGGATGACGGCCGCCCTTGCATGCAATCCAGCGTGATTGCAGCTCTCACACGAACTTCCGGAAGAGCCGCGTCTTGTCGAACAGCTCTTCCAACTCGTTCATGCGCGCCCGCGTCGTTTCCCAGCTTCGCGTCTCGATGGCCGCGATCAGCGCTTCGGCGATGAAAAGGATGACGGCGGTCGAATCCCAGGCCGACGGCACCTCGATGCGCGCGTGGAAGCAGTGCGCGGCGTGCCGCGCGGCGGGTGAGCCCCACTGGTCGGTGAAAAGCACGATGGTGACATCACGCGCCCGTGCCATCTCGGCGAGCCGCAGGATGTCGTGTTCGTAGCGGCGGATGTCGAAGGCGACGAGAATGTCGCCGGGGCGCATGTTAAGCACGTAATGCGGCCAACTGTTGGAATTCGAGGCGATCTGCGTCACGCCCGGGCGAATCACCTGCATGTGCGTGAAGAAGTGGTCGGCCATCGAGCGGGTGATTCGCCCGCCCACCACATGCACGTTGCGTGACTGGTCGGCGAGCAGGTCCGCCACGGCATCGAAGGTGCGCTTGTCGATCTGGTTGAGCGTCTGGCGGAGGTTTTCCGTCACCGCATCGGCGAAGCGGCTCAAGAGATGTCCCTCGAGCGCGCTTTCGGCCCACTGGTCGTGTTTGGCGATCGGGTTCGAGATGGTGGCCTGCAGCTCCGCGCGCATCGCCGCCTGCATCTCGGGAAAACCGCCGAAGCCCAGCTTCTTGGCCATGCGCACCACGGTGGGCGTGGACACGCCGGCCGATTCGGCCACCGCAGTGATGCTCTCCATTCCCAGCATGGGATAATTGTCGAGCAGTGCGTTGGCGAGCTGCCTCTCGGCCCGCGTCAGCACCTCGAATGCGCCGCGCAGGCGTTCGGCCACCGTCTTTCCGGTCCCTCCGCTCATCACCTCGCCTCTGCCGCCCCGATGGGCCATGGTTCGAATTCCTGTCCGCCTCAGAAACCCTGTAGCAAAAATTTCAGAATTAATCTTGACCGTGTAAATGGATATGAAAAGATATTTTCGGTTTCGGCAAGAAGGGCTGTGTCGTGGGTGAGCCGGGGAAACGGGTCGAAGGGGAGGCAACGATCGTCGAAACGATCAATGCCGAAGGCGCGGGGACCGTCGTCCTCTCTTGCGAGCACGCCGCCAATTTCATTCCGCCGGAATTCGCCGATCTCGGGCTCGCGCGGGAAGTGCTGGAAAGCCACATCGCCTGGGATCCCGGCGCAAGCGCCGTGGCGCGGCACCTGTCGCGCCATCTCGATGCGCCGCTTGTCGCCCAACGGGTCTCGCGCCTCGTCTATGACTGCAATCGCCCGCCGGACGCCGAGGCCGCGACCCCCGCCCGGAGCGAGGCCTATGCGGTGCCCGGCAATGCCG
>NZ_JBHSUM010000182.1:0-7829 GCF_042660605.1 Nitratireductor sp. GCM10026969 | reverse complement strand
CCGCCCGCACCCGCTTGGCCACGCGCAGGCCGAAATCCGGGCTGTCGATGGTGACGAGGCAATCGGGCCCTGCCGCCGCGACCGCCTTCGCCGCCTGGCCGATGCGCCGCATCAGGCGCGGCAGATCACGCAGTACGGCGGAAATCCCCATCAGTGCAATGTCGTCGGCGGGAAACAGGGACGCCAGACCGTGCGCCTCAAGGGCACGGCCGCCGATGCCGATCAGCTCGACCTTCCGGCCCGTCTGCCGGCTCAGCGCCGCAACCAGGTCCGCGCCGAGGAGATCGCCGGATTCCTCTCCGGCGATCACGGCGATGCGCAACGGTGGCTTGCTGGTCACGCCTTTCTCCCCCGCGCGAACCCGAGAAGAAACAGATTGAGTTCATCCGCCAAACGCACGGTCTCGGCACTGTCGAGAACGAAGCTCCGTTCCGCCTCGACGGCGATGCCGGCAAGCCCGGCGGCATGGGCGTCCTTGACCGTGCGCGGCCCGATCGCCGGTAGGTCGGCGCGTTCCTCCTGCCCCGGCTTGGCGCATTTGACGAGCACCCCGCGCGTCTTTCCGGCGATGCGCCCATGAGAGCGCAGCGCCCTTGCCCGCTCGAGCAGCCCGTCCGTACCCTCGATACCCTCGAGCGCAATCGCACGGCCGCCGACCGCCACCGCCGCCTGGCCGATGTCCAGCCGACCGATGGCGCGCGCGGCCTCGAGCGCTGCGGCAATATCCTTCTCGTCCGTCCGGTTGGGCTTCACCTTGCCAATGCAGCCCTCCGGCGCGAGAAGCTCCGGCACGACCTCATGTGCGCCCACCACATGGATGCCACTGTCTTCGACATACGTCACCAGAGCGCGCAACAGGCCGTCATCGCCACGCGCATAGGCGGAAAGAAGCCGGGGGAGATAAAGAAGGATCTGCGGGCTGAAACGCAGCTTTCGCAGCGGCGGCCGGGTCTTCACACCTCCGGCCATGACGAGATGTGTCACTCCACGGCGCTTCAGCCGGGGCACGAGTTGCCCAAGTCGTTCCGGCGGAAGGCGCATCAGGTCGTAGTCTGGCGCCTCGGCAAAATCGGCCTCGCCCTCCAGAGCCACCACCAGCGGACGGTGACCGGCGTCCTTCAGCCCTTCGACCACGCTTTGCGGCAAGAGCCCGCTGCCGGCCACGACGGCGATGTATTCGTGCGCCGAACCGGGTTTTTTCCGCGGGCGCTCATTCGCCGTCATCATCCTCGTCCAGGGATTGACCGCGCACCGGCAGGGTGAAGGGGCGCTTTTCACGGCCCACGACGAAGGCCAGGACGTCCTCGACCGCCGCCGAGCCGGCAAATTCCCGCTGCACCAGGGCGATGCTCTCGGAAAACGGCCTGTCGGGCGAGAAGAGCTGGCGATAGGCATTACGCAGCTCGCGGATCTGGGATCGCGCCATTCCGGAGCGCTTCATGCCGACCACGTTCAGGCCGCGCAGCGTTGCCCGGTCTCCCACGGCCATGCCATAGGGTATCACGTCCCCCACGACGGCCGCAAAGCCGCCGAGAAAGGCATGGTGGCCGATGCGGACGAATTGATGCACCGCAGCATAGCCGGATATGATGACGTTGTCGCCGATATCGCAATGGCCGCTGAGGGCAGCATAGTTGGCCATGGTCACGTGATTGCCGACCTCGGAATCGTGGGCGACATGACAATAGGCCATGAAGAGCCCGCCCTCCCCGACCGTGGTCCTGCCACGGCTGGTGTCGGTCCCGCGATGCATGGTGACGCCCTCGCGGATCACGCATCCGCGGCCGATGGTCAGCGTCGTTCGCCCGCCCTTGTGCTTAAAGTTCTGCGGCGGCCCGCCAAGCACGGCGTTCGGAAAGACCTGGCAATCCGCGCCGAGCGTCGTGGCGCCCATGATGGTCACGTGGCCGATGAGCTCGACATTGTCGCCGAGCACCGCATCGGCCCCGACGTGGCAGAACGGGCCAATTCGCACGCCGCTGCCCAGCTCGGCGCCTTCTTCGACAATCGCGGTGGGATGGATCAAGGTTTGTGCAGTCATGCAACCGGTCAATCCGGCTCGTTTGGCGACATCAAGGCGGAGATCACGGCTTCGGCCACCTTGCCGCCGTCGACCATGGCCTCGCAGGAAAATTTCCAGATCTTGCCACGCTGTTTCAGCTTCCGCACATGGAGCTCCAGGCGGTCGCCGGGCACCACGGGCTTGCGGAACTTCGCCTCGTCAATGGTCATGAAGTAGACGACCGAGGGCTGGGTATCGCCGGCGTTATTGATGCAGATGGCGCCAGCCGTTTGCGCCATCGCCTCGATGATGAGCACGCCCGGCATGACCGGCTGGCCGGGGAAATGCCCCATGAAATGCGGCTCGTTCACGGTGACGTTCTTGATGCCGACAGCGGAATTGTCGCCGTCCACCTCGACGATCCTGTCCACCAGAAGGAAGGGATAGCGGTGCGGCAGGAGTTCGAGAAGATTGGCTATTTCGAGGCTTTCCAGCGTGGCGGTCGAGGCGCTCTCAGCCATCACCCTTACTCCCTTTCCGCTTTCCTTCAACGAGGCTGCGCAGCGCAGCGATCTCCCGGAACGCCTGTCGCATGGGCTGTGCCGGCGACCCCGCCCAGCGCTCGCCGGCGGGAATGTCGTTCATGACGCCGCTGGAGGCGGCAAGCTGCGCCCGCTCGCCGATGGTGATGTGGTCGGCGATACCGACCTGTCCGCCGAGCATCGCGTAATCCCCCAGCGTTACCGAGCCGGACAGGCCGCAATGACCGGCAATGACGCAGCTCCTGCCGATCCGGACATTGTGGGCGACCTGTACCAGATTGTCGATCTTCGTGCCTTCGCCGATCACCGTGTCGGACAGCGCGCCCCGGTCGACCGTCGTATTGGCGCCGATCTCCACATCGTCCTGGATGACCACGCGACCGATCTGCGGGTTCTTCTCCAGCCCGCGCGGGCCGGGCAGAAAGCCGAACCCGTCCTGGCCGATCTGAGCGCCGGGATGAATAATGACCCGGTCACCGACGATGGCGTATTGCAGGGTTGAATTGGCGCCGACATAGCATTCGCGGCCGATGCTGCAGCCCTTGCTGATCACCGCATGCGGCCCGATGATCGTGCCCCGGCCGACCGATACGCCATCGCTGACGACTGCGCCAGCCTCCACGATCACGCCCTCTTCCAGAAGGGCGTCCGGGGCGATGAAAGCATGGGAGGAGATGCCGGTTTCTCCGGTCACGGGCTGTGGCCGCACGGCGGCGGGAAACAGGAGCCGCGCCACCGTGGCGAAGGCCTGCTGCGGATGGGGCGTGGCGAGAACGGCAACGCCCGCCGGCGCGTTGAGCGCGATCTCCTCCGCGCACAGAACGGCCGCCGCCCGCACCGAGGCGAGATTCACCGCGTTGCGCTTGCCGTCAATGAAGACAAGCGCACCCTCGCCCCCCTCCAAGGCAGACGCGAGATGCGTGATGGCGACGGCGGAGAATTCATCACCCACCAGCCGCGCGCCCGTAAGTGTGGCGATTTCTCCAACCTGGATAGGGCGCGCGGGAGCGAAGAATTCCGGTTCCTTCATGGATGCCTTCTCGTCCGGGCGGCGCAAATCGCGCCCGGACAGCTTTTCGCCTCAGAACCGGGTCGAGATGCCGAAGTTCCAGTGCTGGATCCGGTCCGTATCTTCCTTCACGATCGGCTCGGCATAGTCGACGCGAAGCGGTCCGAATGGTGAAGCCCAGATGAGGCTGGCGCCGACCGAGGCACGCCACTCCATATCCGTGCCGTGAACGTTCGGGCTGTCGTAGTCGCTGCCGTACAATGTCGCCGCGTCGGCGAAGATGGCGCCGCGCAAGCCGAAGCTCTCCGGAACCACAGGCACAGGGAACTGCGCCTCGGCAGTGGCGTGGAAATAGGTAGTGCCGCCGAGGTAGTCGCGATCTCCGCCAGGCGTCGTCTCAAACGGCCCAATACCATTGTACTTGAAACCGCGGATTATACGCGTGTTGCTGTTGAACTGATCGAAAATACGCAGATCCTCATCGCCAAAACCGACAATATGGCCTCCGCCGACCGTCATCAGGCCAACCAGGTCAAGCTGGTCGGAGAGCATGTGGTAGTAATTCGCGCGCGCCGTCACCTTCAGCCATTGCGCATCACCACCAAGACCAGCGACTTCCGTCG
Organism: Nitratireductor sp. GCM10026969; assembly: GCF_042660605.1. Classification (NCBI taxonomy): domain Bacteria; kingdom Pseudomonadati; phylum Pseudomonadota; class Alphaproteobacteria; order Hyphomicrobiales; family Phyllobacteriaceae; genus Nitratireductor; species Nitratireductor sp. GCM10026969. The sequence continues at coordinate 3,653 of NZ_JBHSUM010000182.1, read as the reverse complement.
TGAAATTCGCGTGCATGCCCTCGCGCGGGTTCTTCATGTCATCGAGGGTGTTGTAGATCAGGGAGCCACTGACGGACGACTTTATCCACTTGCCCTGTTCCAGCGCCTGCTCGATCGCCGTGGAAACTTCCGCGTCGCCGACCCGCTCATACTCCTCCTGCGAATAGTTGTACGCAAGCTGAGCCGTCAGCGCATCGGTGATCGGCAGGCCGAAGCGGATCGTTCCGCCCGTCGCCTCGCGATCATAGATGTCGTTGTTGTCGGAATTGCTGAAAGTCCGCGTGTTGCGGAAGATATCGAACCCCGCCGCAATCCGCCGTCCCAGGAAGTAGGGCTCGGTGAAGGAGAAGGTGAAGTCGCGCGAATGCTCGCCACCCGCCGCGGCGAGCCGGATGAACTGCCCGCGTCCGAGGAAGTTGCGCTCCGTGATCGAACCTTCGAGCGAGAAGCCGCCATCGCTCGACGTCGTGCCGCCGGTCGTGTAGCCGGCGCCGATGGAGAACTCGCCCGTTGCCTTTTCGACCACGTCCACGACCAGTACCACCTGGTCGGGTTGCGAGCCGGGAACGGTGGTGATGTTGACCGTCTGGAAGAAATCGAGCCGCTCCAGGCGGCGCTTGGCGCGCTGCACCAGGACACGGTTGAACGCATCGCCCTCGCTGACGTCGAACTCGCGCCGGATCACATAGTCGCGGGTGCGGGTGTTGCCGCGAATCTGGATGCGCTCGACATAGGCGCGCGGCCCTTCATCGATATCATAGACGACGGAGATCGTGCGGTTCTGGAAATCACGATTGCCGCGCGGCGTGACCTCGGCAAAGGCATAGCCGCGGCCGGCGAGCTCCTCCGTCAGGCCGACCAGCGTCTGCTCGACATCCTCGGCACTGTAGATGGCGCCGCTGCGCGTCTCCAGATGCGATTGCAGCGTGCTCACGTCGATGTCGGAGATGGCCGATTCGACCCGGATGTCGCCGAATGTGTAGCGTTCGCCCTCGTCCACCGTGAACGTCACATTGTACTGGTTGTCCACCAGATCCGCCGAGGACGAGATGATGCGGAAATCGGCATAGCCGTGATTGAAGTAGAAGCGGCGCAGGGCCTCCTCGTCGGCGCGCAACCGCTGCTCGTCATAGATATCCCGGCGCATGAAAGAGGTCAGGAAATTGGACGCCTTCGTCGACATGAGGTCGCGCAGGCGCCGGTCGCTGAAGGCCTCGTTGCCGACGAAGCTGATGGAGGCGATCTTCGTACGCTCGCCCTCCTGAATCTCGAAAATGACGTTGACCCGGCCACCTTCGAGCTGCTGCACACGCGGGTTCACGATGGCGTCGTCACGGCCGATGCGGCGATAGGCTTCGCGTACGGCCTCGGCATCCGCTTCCATGAGCTGATTGGAGAAGGCGCCGCGCGGCTGCAGCTGCACCGCCTGCTCGAGATTGCGGTCCTTGATCTTCCTGTTGCCCTGGAAGAGCACCTGATTGACGATGGCGTGTTCATCCACCGTGACGACCAGCGCCCCGCCAGCCTGCCTGATGGAGACATTCGCGAAGAGGCCGGTGGCGAAGAGCCGCTTCACCGCCTCGTCGATATCGGCGTTGGTGAAGTTCTGCCCGGGGCTGATGCCGACCTGATTGCGGACGGTTTCGGCATCAACGCGCTGGTTGCCGCGCACTTCAATCCGGCTGACAGTCGCTGCTTGGGCCGACGTGACAGCCGCAACCTGGACCGCGATGGCTCCCGCCGCCACGAAACCGGCCGAAAGCGCCACCACCGAAACGGCGGACATGAATCTGGAAGCTGCCTTCATCGGGCTCAAATACCTTCTATTCTCGTTGTCCCCACGGCGAGAAATCCGGACGTGCAAATCGCATACCGTAATAGCCGGAATTTCCCTACACGCAAGGCTTCTGGTTAATTTGCATTTACGAAACACGGAACAGTGGCATTCCCGTCACGCCTAATGCTCACCGTGGTAAACGCAGCCTCAACAATGCCGAGCGCCCAACCCCTACCCCTTTTCATGGCATCCCTCCGATTCAGCATCCAAACAGATCGTTCCAGAAAACGAAAGCCATGAACGCCAGCACCATTAACATCCCCGCGCGATAGACCGCCTCCATCACCAGGCCGGGTACCGGCCTGCGCAAAACAGCTTCCAAGCCGTAGAACACCAGATGCCCGCCATCAAGCGGGGGGATGGGCAAAAGGTTGAGAATTCCAATGCCGACCGAAAGCAGCGCGACGAGCTGCACCAGCCACTCGAAGCCGAGATCGGCGGCCTTGCCGGACATCTCGGCGATCTTCACCGGCCCGCCGAGCTGGCACCGGTCCTCGCGACCGGCGACCAGCCGCTTCAGAAACTGCCCGGTGCGGGCGATGATGCTGCCGGTCTCCGCCACGCCGGCTCCGACCGCCTCGAGCGGACCGTATTCGACGACGCGCGGCTGGCCCAGGGCCTCGTTGTTGACCACGCCGATGATGCCGATCTTCACCGTGTTGCCCAGAGCGTCCGTCTGCTCGGTGGCCTCGGGAGTGGCCTCAGTGGTGATCTCCCGCCCGTCGCGCGACAGCACAAAGGTGAGCGGGTCGCCGGCCCGTCCCGAGACGAGCCGCTGCACGTCTGAGAACGTTTCGATCCGCACCCCGTCAACGGACACGAACCGGTCGCCGGGCTGAATGCCGGCTTCGGCGGCAGGGCTGTCGGGGCGCACCTCGGCCACCATCGGCTCGGCTACGTAGCGGCCGAAGGTGGCGAACATGACGGAGAAAACCACGATCGTCAGCAGGAAATTGAACAAGGGGCCGGCAAACACCGTCGCAGCGCGCTTCCAGACCGGCTGCGTATGAAAGGCGACGCGCCGCTCCTCTTCCGACAATCCTTCCACGGCCTCGGCATCGGGCTGGCTGGTCGCCCCGACATCGCCGACGAACTTGACATAGCCGCCGAGCGGAATGGCCGAGACGCGCCAGCGCGTGCCTCGCCGGTCCGTCAGGCCGAAGAGTTCGGGGCCGAAGCCGATCGAAAACGCACGCACGCCAATGCCGCACCAGCGGCCGACAAGATAGTGCCCCATCTCGTGAACGAAGACGACCACGGTGAGCACGAACAGGAACGGGATGATCGTCCCGATCAGGAAGTTGCCGACAGCGATGAAGGGAACAGCTATATCGGCCACGTCGTTTCCTTCATTGATTCGGTGCTTGATCTTTCCTGGCTACTGTCCGGCCAAGATTGGCAAATCCAAGGCGGTTCGCGCACCCACTAGCACCGATCAGCGGGAGAAGAAAGCCGCAGCCGGAGTGTTCGGACCGGAAAGCAGCGCCCCCAGAAGATAAAACAGAAGCGCGGCAGCGACGAGCCCGTCCACCCGGTCCATCACGCCGCCGTGACCGGGGATGAGGCGGCCCGAATCCTTCACGCCGTGGCGACGCTTGAGAGCGGATTCGAACAGATCCCCCGCCTGCGAAACGACCGACAGTGCAAGCGCGACGAGTCCACCCCACAGAAGCGCGGGTTCGCCGGAATCAAAGCCGGCGACCGCCAGCCCGGCTGCAAGACCGCCCAGGGCACCGCCGATGGCACCGCTCCAGGTCTTGCCGGGCGAAATCGCCGGGGCGAGCCGCGGTCCGCCCAGCGCGCGGCCGACGAAGAA
>NZ_JBHSUM010000181.1:0-7896 GCF_042660605.1 Nitratireductor sp. GCM10026969 | reverse complement strand
GACGCGCGTGCGATCCTTGTCATAGACGGCCACGGGCCAGCGTCCCGTCACCGTCTCCTCGGGTTTCTTCGCCACCCTCAGTCCGACCCTCCGCCGCTCGCCCCGCCGGCGTCCTTGCCGCCCGCGCCGGCGCCTTCCAGCTCCGCCACGCGCGCGGCAAGGACCTCGTTGTCCTTCTCCGCCTGGCGGAGCTGCGCTTCCAGAGCCTGGTTGTCCTTCGTCAGGTGCGCGATCTTTTCGGCGTCTGAAAGCGACCGGCCTTTCCACGGGCCGAACCGATCCTCGAGGCCTTCCGCCTCCTCTTTCGACAGACCGGCTTTGCCGCCGATCGGCACGTCCTCACCGGGCGGATAGCTCTTGCCGCCGAGCTTGACGGTCACATTGAAGCGCTTGGTGTTCGCCATGGGGTTTCTCCTTCGGCACGGGTTGCGTCTCCCGCAGCCCTCCGCCGTCGAGGTGGCGGCGGAGGGCTGAAGGCGGCGCAGCGCGTCAGCGCACGGAGATGAAGGCGGAGGCGTTCGGCTCCACCGGCACCGGCAGAGGGGCGGACTGCGTCATCAGCACCTCGCGGGAGGGATCCTCTTCCTCCCACTGCTTGGCGAAGCGCTGCTCGGCACGCAGCGACTTGACGTCCTGGATCGCGCCATAGGTCATCGTGCCCATCATCTGCGGGGCAATGGCGCCGACGCCGAACTCCGGCCAGTAGTGCTGGGTGTTGCCGTCGTCATCCTCGTAAGTCTGGACGTATTCCCAGAAGCGCAGACTGCCGTCGATCGTGCCGACATAGCGGGCAACATCGTCCACACCACCGGAGGTGACGCCGCCCAGCTCCATCTCCCCGCCGCGCTGGCGGCGGTTGTCGAGGATCTCGCGCACGTCGATATCCTTGGTGAAGATGTCGGTGGCGCCGTAGCCCATCACGAAATCGCGCACCACGCCGCCGGATTTCGCCGCCACTAGCCGCGCCCATTCGCGGATGTTGTCGAGCGGTGCGACGCCGACCTCGCCCCAACGGTCCCCCGCCGCCAGCGCGATGGTCAGATCCGCGTCGCGGTGATAGTCGACCACGTCGTCGATCCCCTCGCCCTTCACCGTGATGGTGCCGGTCTGAAGACCGGAAGAGCACATCAGCTCCTCGCGACCGGTGATCTCCTCTTCATGATCGGCGAGCGCCTGCATCACCATCATGTCGTAACGGTCGAGCATGGAGAGCGCGCCGCCATAGGCCTCGCCCACCTGCCGCGCCTGCGCGTCGGAAGGATTGAGACCGCTCTTCGGCTTCACATAAGGTGGCTTGTAGGCGCGCACCTCGCGGCCGCGCTGCTTGCGTTCCTTGCCCGGCACGTTCGGCGAGACGAAGGGTGCGATCTTGCGGCGCCGCCCGAGCTTGTCGAACAGGATCTCTTCGGTCTCGAACTGGACGACGCGGCCGAAGAAGGTGTTGCGGAGCCAGGGCGTGAAGCGGTCGAGGGCCTCGGCCGCGGCCACCACCTGGGCGGTCGTGAAATAGGTCGGCATGGGTGTGCCTTTCTCTGTTTGGCGATGGGGTTCCGGCCAGGTGGCCGAGGCGGACGCGACGCGCCGGCGGAACGGCGCGCCGCGAAGGTCAGACGAGTTCCTTGAGGAAGATCGAGCGGCCCGCTATCGCGAATGCCTTCTCCGCGATCTCCACGGTGATGCCGGCGCCGAAGGTCAGCTTCGAAGCGTCGTAGCCGCCGGTGTAATAGCCCACCGTGTCGACGGCGGCGCCGGTGGCGTCGATATCGGCGGCGAGGATGCACTCGGGCGTTTCCGAACCGTCGCCGGCCGCGGCCGTCGAGGTGAGGAACGTGTCGTCGGCCGTGACGCGGCCGAGCACGGTGCCGCGCTTCAGCTCGCCGGCGCCCGCGGCGACGGTGATCTTCCGCGTCATCACGGGGAAGGTGCCGAGGATCATGTCCCCCGGCTGGAAGGTTTCCAGTGGCATGGGAGTTCTCCGATTTCAGGATGAAAAGGTGACGGCGCTCGCGCGCCGCCGGAGTGGGATCAGCGCTTGCCCTTCTTTGCCTCGATCAGCTTCGAGGAGGCGGCGAAGATGCGCGAGGGCCGGTCCTTCGGGCTGGCAGCGGGCGCCGGGCCGGCACCGATCTTCGGGCTCTTGCCGGCCATGCGGCTGGCCAGACGCCCCTTTTCGCCGCCGGACGTTTCGAGGAGCGTGCCGGCTTCCTTCGCCGAATAGAACCGGCTGCCGAAGGCCAGTTCGGCGGCGAGGCCGGGGTTGGCGTCCGCTTTCGGATGGGTGAGGATCGCGCGGATGCGCCCCTGCTCGGCCCGCCGGATCTTCGTCTCCTGCGAAGCCTGCTTGCCGTCCTCTTCCTCCTCGGCTTGCGCGTCGGGGTCCTCGCCTTCCGCCGTGGTGTCGTCCCCTTCGTCCTCGGCATCGGGATCGCGGTCTTCCTCCTCCGCGGACTTACCCTCTTCCTCGTCCTCGGCATCCTCCTCCTCGAGGTCCTCGGGAGGCTCCCGATCGTCCTCGAGGTGAGATGCCTTCTTGCGCCCGCGCACGGCTGCGAGCACGCTTCCTGCAAGCGTCGACATGGTTCTCTCCTTTGCTGGTTTGTCTGCGCCGGTCGAAATCAGGCGGCCGTCATGCAGAGCGGCCAAGCTCTTCCTGGAATGCCGCGAGTATCTGGCTCGGGCGACCGACCGCGTCGGCGATGCCTGCTTCGACCGCGGCCTGACCCCGGAACACGCCCGCTTCCGTGGCGAGCGCGGCATCCTTCGAAAGCCGATCGCCGCGGAAGCGCGCGACCGTCTCGGCGAACTCGACGCGGATCGCCTCTAGATCGGCGAGCTCGCGCTCCAGAACGTCGTCCGGCAGCGGCTCATACGGGTTCAGGTCGGCCTTCTGCGCGCCGGCCTTCAGGATGGTGACGGCAAGGCCTTCCTTCGCCAGCCATTTGCTCATGTCGACATGCAGCGAGATGACGCCGATCGACCCGGCATAGCCGTTCCGCGGAATGACGATCTGCCTTGCGGCCGAGGCGAGCAGGTAGCCGGCCGAGCACGCGTGGTCGGTGAGCACCGCAATGGTCGGCTTCACCTGCGAAAGCTCGAACAGCCGCTCGGCGCAATCGAAGGCGCCGGAGACCTCGCCGCCGAAGGAATCGACCTCGACGATCACGCCGCGCACGGAATCGTCATCGATCACGGCATTGGCTTGCGTGATGATGCCCTCATACGTGGTCTGCCCGGAGGACTTGCCGATCCACTTTCCCTTGTTGATCAGCGACCCCTCGATTTCGATCACGGCGACATCATCACGGCGCCAGGGCTGGAAATAGCGCTCACCGGAAGAATCCCGCACCTGGCCCATCTTGTCGCCGACCAGCCCGAGTTCCTGGCTGCCGCGCACGTCCAGTTCAGCATCGGGCAGGCCGAGCACGCGCGGGCCGAAGGCGCGGGCAATGATGTCACCCTTCGCCTCGTGCAGCATCAGCGGCGTATTGAACATGCGCGTCGCGATTTCGGGATAGCTCATGCGGCCCTCCTGCGGATGGACGGGATGCCGAGCGGGTGGCGGCGGGCAGACTGGTTTCCGCCGTTCACCTCTTCCTCGACCTCATCGTCCGGGTCTTTGGTCTGTGTGACGGAGGTCATTTCCGTTCGCGTTTCCGGACGCCCGGCGTCCGGATCGAGGCCGAGCTTCTGGTAGAAGCGGTGCTCACGCTCACGCTGCATGGCGTCCATCTTCCAGTCGCGCCCCTGCTCCGCAGCCTCCTGCTGAAGCGTGCTGAGGTTGGAGGCCAGCCGTTCGCCGGCGGCCTGCGCCTCGCGCAGCGGATCGATCCAGCCGCGCCCGGGGCCGATCCAGTCGGCATGGCACCAGGCGGCCGGGTTCTCCTCGAAGTGCACGGCGCCGGCCGGCAGGCGGATCAGCCCCTTGTCGAAGACCTCCTCCAGCCAGGCGCGATAGATCGGACCCATGAACTGGGAGGCGATGTTTGACTTCTTGCTCGTGAGCCCGCGCCAGATCTCCAGCAGCGCCGCCCGGGCCGAGGAATAGTTGACCTTCGACCAGTCCATGGAGAGCTGTTCGTAGGTGAGCCCGACGGCGCTGGCGATCTTGCGCAGCGCCGCATTCACGAACACTTCAAAGTTCGCGTTCGGATGCTCGGGCCGCGTGAACTTCGCCTGCTCGCCGGGCTGCAGCGTGTTGACGCGCACACCGGGCAAGTCGATCGGCGCCGCCCCATAATAGGCCTTCTGGGCCTCGGCGATCGCGCCATACACGGACGCAACACCGGACTGACCGTCGACGCCGAGGGAATCGAGCAGTTCGTCGGGATCGAAGGGCGTCTCGATGAAGGCGGCCATCACGGCGTTGAGCAGCGCCGCCTGGCACTCGAAATCCTCGTAATCCGTATATTGCTTGATCGACCGGATGACCGGCGCCCAATCGGAAACGCCGCGCGTCATGCCCGCCCGCTTCTGTTCGAAGGCATGGACGACGGTGGGCCGCCCCCATTCGGTCTCGCGGGGCACATAGTCCCACTGCCAGGGATTGCCCTGCCCCAGGAAGACGTCACCGGGGTGGTATTTCCGGAAATGGTACCCGTTCGCCGCACCGTATTCGTCGATCTCGACACCGTCACGCAGGCTCACATCGTCGGCACGGCCGAGGGGGTTGGAGCACCGGCCGGGATCGACTACCTGCACGGCCGTCTGGAAGCCCGGCGCCTCGTCACGCCAGACGATCAGCGCGAAGGCCTCGCCGTCGGGCCCGAAACGATGGCGCGCCGCCAGGCCGAGAATGCCGGCCATCGGTTTCGACCGTTCCGCGTCGCACCACTTGTCGACGTCCTGGGTGTAATCGCGCCACAGGGCCTCGATCTGGTCGGCGACGTCCTCCGCCTGCTCATAGGTCATGTTGAGCGAGGCGAAGTTCGGCCGTGCCGCGAGCGTCCAGCCCGAGCCGACGATGTTGTCCACCAGGCGCGACACGCCGGCGGAAGACCAGCCGTCGTTGCGCGCCGCATCGTTCAGCCGGTCGACGATCTCCGTGCGGTCCCAGCGCATGGCCGATTGGCCGGAATATGAACCCGGTCGCCAGTTCGCCAACGACGGGTTATCGAAGCCGGCACCCTGATAGGCCGTCGAGGCCATCATGCGGTTGCGCGCCGCCTGGAGCCGCGCCGCCGCCCGCACATTGGAGGGCAAAGGCTGGCTGTCCGGCCCCAGCAGAGCCGGCGAATTGCTGGTGACGGTTGGATTCATCAAAAGATCACTCCGCGGCTGCGGGCCCGCGCGCTTTTGCGCAGACCGAGCTTCGCCTCGAGTTCGCGAACGAAATTGCGCAGCGCGCCGATGCTGGTGGCGCGATAGGTGACCGACTCGCCCTCATAGGTGATGCTCGCGGTCATGGCGCCCGTCTCCAGCTTGAAGAGCGCCGCACGCGCCTTTTTCAGCTGCGCCTCGAGTTCGGCGCGCTGCTCGGGTGTCAGCGACATGAATGGTCCTATCGGTTGCGTTGGCGTGCGCGTTCAGCCCTGGCCAGGGCGGCGGCGACAAGGCTCTCGGCCGCCCCCTTCCCCGCGGTCTTCTCCGCCGGCGCATCCGGCACCGGCGTGAGAAGGTCTTCAAGATCGGCCTGGGCGGGCTTGTCCATCTTCGCCAGGCGCTCGGCGATCATGTCCCATTCCTCGTCGGTCCAGTAGGTGACGCCGAGGCGGATGGCGCCGGCATGCGCCTGGTTCATCATGTCCAGCGCCTCGTTGCGCTGGCCGGACGGCAGCTTCCAGACATAGCGGGGATGGCCGGTCCGGGTGCGCTCGGCAACGCGGATCTCGGACGTGACCTGCTGATAGAAGTCGTCGCCGAGCCCGACGGCGAAGCGGATGTAGCCGGTCTGCTCCGGATCGGTCTTTTTCATGTCGCGATAGAGCCCGATCTTCATGATCGAGGCGTTGAAGTTGAAGAAGCGCGAAGCCCACTTCTGCTTCTTCGGCTTGCCCTTGCGATCGAACTCGCGCACCTGGCTCAACATGCGCGCGGTGTCCTTGTTGTCGCCGCGCACCATGATGACGCGGGATTTCGGGTGCTTGCGCACCCAGCCCCAGACATCCTCGGTGTAGGCGTTGCCGTCGATCGCCACGATGTCGGCCGAGCGCCGGTTGCCCCATTCGTCCGGCCAGGTCCTCGCCACCAGGCGGTCGAGCGCCGCGCGGACCTCCGGTTCGGCGATGTGGCCGGAATGGACCTTGTAGCCCGGCATGTGACTTCCGGCGCGGGCGTCGATCACGCCGCGGTCGATCACGGCACGGTAGCGCTTCCGGCCATAGCCGACGAGCTGCCACTCGACGCGATCGCCCTGCACGTCGATGCCGATCGCCAGCGCCAGGGCCTCGGCCGGAATGACACCACGCTGGAAGCCTGTCTCTTCCCCGCGGTCGCGCAGATCCTCCCAACCGATCGCCTTGTTGTCGGCTTCGAAGGGCAGGCCGAGCCAGTCGTTGTAGAAAACCTGCTCGGCGCCGGCGCCCTTTTCCTTGTCGTCGGGTCCGCCGGCCTGGACCTTCAGCCATGCACGGGCGAGTGCCTCCCACGATTCCAGCGGCGAGTACGCCACCCAGATATGGAACGAGCGGTGGAACCGCGCCCGCTCCGGATGTTTCGCGATCCACTTCGCACCGTTCTCCGGCGCCACCATCCAGGCACGGTGATGCTCGTGGATCTCGCAGCCGCAATGGATGCAGACGAAATGCGCCTTCTCGGGATGCTCGGGATCTATGTGATCCCGCATGTTCTCCCAGCGCAGCTCCTGCAGCTCGTGACAGTGCGGGCACGGGACGTGGTATGTTTCCTGCGTGCCGGCATGATAGTTCGTCGTGATCCGGCAGCCGGGCGCGATGAGCGGCGTCGAGATCTTCAGGGCCTTGCGGTTGAAGAAGGCCTTCGACCGGCTGTCCGCCTGCGTCTCCGGGTCGCCCGCCTCGTTCATCGACCACTTCGCGAGATCGTCCTGGACCTGCTTGCGCGGCGAGATCATCGACAGGCCTGCCGGCGAATTGGCGCCTGCCGCCTGGATCGCCCCGCGCCCGTCGACCCGTTCTTTGTAGAGGATCGAGTTGCCGCCATCCCGGCTCGATTCGGAGAAGAGCGCGCGGATCGCCTCGGTCTCGCGGATAAGCGGCATAAGCTTGGTCTTCGACCAGCGGGCTGCGTTCTCCTCCGTCGGGTGGACATAGAGGAAATCGCACGGGTCCATGTCGAGGGTCCCGAGCGTGAAGATGTTCGCCAGGATCGTGCCGCCGAGCTGCGCCGACTTGTGAAGCGTCACGATCGAACACGCATCGTCCGGCGAAAGCGCTTTCAGGATCTCCGAGAAGAAGGGGAACAGCGCCTCGTTGTAGGGACCCGGAAACGCCGAGATGCGCTCGGAAAAGACGATGTTCTCCTTCGCCCAGGCGAGATAATCGACCGGGGGCGGCGGCTCGGCCGCGACCGCCAGCGCCTCATAGGCAAGCCGGCTCGGGTTGAACATCATCGTCATGATGCGTCCCTCAGATCGGCGCCGCCGTCGTCGGCAACCATGGCCGGCACGGCCTTCGCTTGGGTGCGGAAGCCCTCGGCCGCTTTCGCCCGCACATCCCGAAAGGCCTTCTGCAGCGCCTGGTGCGCATCCCGTTCAGACACACCGAACTCGGCGGCAATCGCGTTCGCTAGCTCGCGCAAGCCCTGGTCCATGACCTTGAAGGCCTCGCCCACCGCACGGCCCATCTCGCGCCGTGCATCGTCCGTCAGCATGTAGCGGCCGGCGGCAAGCGCCTCCTCGCGCTCGGCCTGCGCCGTCTTGATGCGCATCTGCTTCAGCCGCTCGGCCGCCAGATCGTCGTGCACGGGTTCGGCGGCGGGCCT
>NZ_JBHSUM010000180.1:0-8000 GCF_042660605.1 Nitratireductor sp. GCM10026969 | reverse complement strand
ACCTTGTCCGTCTGCGCCGCACGCCAGGCGTCGAGCCGCTCGGCCAGTGCCGTGTCGGAAAGAGCAAGCACCGCCGCCGCCAGAAGCGCCGCGTTCACGGCGCCGGCGCGGCCGATGGCCAGCGTTCCAACTGGGATGCCGGCCGGCATCTGCACGATGGACAGAAGGGAGTCCTGCCCCGAAAGCGCGCGCGATTCCACCGGAACGCCGAAGACCGGCAGCGGGGTGAGTGCTGCCGTCATGCCCGGAAGATGCGCCGCGCCGCCCGCCCCGGCGATGATGACCCGGAAACCCTCTTCCCGCGCGCCCCTGGCGAAGGCATAGAGCCTTTCCGGCGTGCGGTGGGCGGAAACGATACGCACGTCATGGCCGACGCCGAGCGCCTCCAGCGTCTCGGCGGCATGACGCATTGTCTGCCAGTCCGACTGGCTTCCCATAATGATGGCAACGTCCGGCTGCTTTGCGTTCATGGAACCATCCCGGCTTTATACTGAGGTCGCTCTAGCCAATCGGGCGGCGTGCTGCAAGCCGACGGTCAGGCGATGATGTCGGGAATGATCCGGTCTTCCAGTTCCTGCATCCGGTCCTTCAGCGCCAGCTTCTTCTTTTTCATGCGCTGGATCTGCAGCGGGTCGCAGCCGGACGCGATCATGGCGTTGATGGCGGCGTCGAAATCGGCGTGATCCTGCTTCAAACGGGCGAATTCGAGGCGAATTTCGGCCTGTTCCTGTTCCGATGTGTTCACGGTCTGCATAGCCTCCGGTGCAGGACACCGCCCCATGCACCCGTCAAACCTCCTACATGGCGGCGTTGAAGCCGTTCCCCGCTCGGGAACAATCCGGTTTCATACCATATTTCGCGCTTGTAATAAACGCTGCTCGAATGGTGTTCGACATCGGCGACAGACAATGGCAGACTGTCATCGTGCCGTCATGGACGGGCGGGCGGTCCGGACGGTAGCGAGGAACCTGATGGAGACCACGATGTCGCTTGAATCCCATCTTGCAGAGTTGCAACGCAAGCACGGCGATCTCCAGCGCGAGATCGACGATGCGATGATGCATCCCTCGGTGGACGCGCTCGAGATTGCCAAACTCAAGAGACGCAAGCTGGCTCTCAAGGACGAGATGGAGAAAATCAAGTCCGAGCGGACACGGCACTGATCCAGCAGGAAGCGCCTGCCGGGCTTACCCGGCGAGCGCCGCCTGCGCCGTGAATTTCCTATAATAATGGGCGAAGCTCCCTGCCGTATGTAACCGACGGCTTCATGCGTCCGTTCGGACGCATGAAGGTGCCCCTCGGGCGCTCGACCCAGCGCATGGCGGGGAGGCGGCCCTATGTGCCGTTCTCGTTTTCCTCGCCATCGGTGCGCGGGTCGAGGAGAACCGTTTGCGGCGTGACCGCACGCTCGGTGGGCAACGTCTTGAAAGCCTCCCTCTCATCGAGCGGCACAGGGGGGCGCTTGGAGATGCGCAGGGCGGCGTAGCCGGCAAGACCGATATGCGCGGCGGTGGTGACCAGGAAAAGGCTTTCCGGCCTGAGCCACTGCATCATCGTGCCCGCCACCAGCGGGCCGGCCATGGTGCCGATTCCGTAAAGGAGGAGGAGGCCGCTGGAAATCTTCACGAAATCGTTCGAGGCGGCATGGTCGTTGGCGTGGGCGACGATGATGGAATAGAGCGTGTATGACAGGAGGCCGTAGATTCCCGTCATGACGATGATGATGCCGCCCGTGCGTGGCGCGGTGAGAAAGATGGCGAGGCCGACGATCGCCGAGCCGAAAGCCAAGCCGCCGATCACGAAGCGCCGGTCGGTGCGGTCGGACAGACGCCCGGCCGGCATCTGCGCCGCGGCCCCGGCGAAAACGGCGATGCTCATCATGACGGCGATCTCGAAGGTGGAGATGCCGATCTCCGCCCCGTAGACGGCGCCGAGCGTGGCCCAGGCGCCGTTGGCAAGACCGATCAGGGTGCATCCGACGAACGCCACGGGGGAGTTGGCGAACAGCCCCTTGAGATCGATCGAGACATCGGCGAGCGGCGCCGGCGTGACCGCCGTCGAAATGGCGGTGGGCAGGAGCGCCAGGCAGAAGAGGATGCCCGTCACCATGAAGAGGACGGCGGTGGAGACGTCACTCAGCGTCACCACCATCTGCCCCACCATGAGCGAGGCGTGGGTGACCATCATGTAGAGCCCGAAGACCGTGCCGCGCGTCTCGTTCGTCGAGCGCTCGTTGAGCCAGCTTTCGATGACCATGTAGGCGCCGGCCATGGTGAAGCCGGTGAAGGCACGCAGGACGATCCAGGCCGCCACGTCGATCCACATGCCGCTGATCAGCGAAACGATGGCGCCGGTGGCGGCGAAGGCGGCGAAGGCGCGCACATGGCCGACGCGGCGGACGAGCCGCGGACTGATGAAGCAGGCGGCGATGAACCCGCCCGCCCAGGCGGTGCCCAGGAGGCCGAGCGCGGTGGTGGAGAAACCTTCCACCTGGCCGCGCAGTGGCAGGAGAAGCCCGTAAAGGCCGGACGCGGCCAGCAGGAACGCCGTGCCGCAAAGCAGGGCGATGATGGAGCCGAAGGATGAGAGCATGAAAGCGGGTCCGCCGTGGTGCCAGCCAGCCGCCTATGGCAGGCGGCGTGCGAAGACAAGTGCTAGTTGCGCCGAAACAGCGCGTCGGCGGTTGCCCGGGTCGTGTCCTTGGCTTGAAGCTCGCGTTCGAGCCGGGCGATCTCCTCCTTCAGGAGAGCGACCGTCTCCTTCAACTCCTCCACGGAAAGTGCTGAAATATCCTGACCGATCACGTAGTGCGGCCGACCTTTGGGGACATCTTCCTCCATAACGCCCTTTCCACCATCGTTTCGTCATCATCGCAATCTCGGGAAGAGTACATAAACCGGGCACCGGCAAGCAACGGTTAAACATTCAGGTGCGCGCCGCATGCCGTGCGCCGAGCCTGGAAGGTGCGATTTCGCGTTTTTTGGGGCACCGGATAAAAAACGCCCCGGCGCAGGCGCCGGGGCATGCGACGGAGTCATGGACTCGCCGTCAGTTGAGGGCGTCGAGGCTTCCGAGGTGCACGAAGATCGTCTCGCCGGACGAATCGCCCACGCCATCATTGTCCGTGACGAAATACGCCTCGCCGTCGGCGTCGATGGTAAAGCCCTCGATCTTGTCCACCACGTAACCGTTGTCCGCGGCGCGCATGTCTTCGAGGAGGTCGCGAACGAGCGCCTTTTCAACCAGCGGCAGATCGCCGCCGAGCGATGCCGGCCGGAAATCGTCCATTGCCACCGCGTAGAGCCTCTTGACGGCGGCGTCGGCGCCGATCTGGTTGTCGCGCTCGACGATATAGAGCATGCCGTCATGGGCGGTGATCTCGGACAGGCCGATCCATCCCTTCTCGGGCGTGTCCAGGGGGTAGCGGACGGCCGACCACTCCTCGGTCGCAGGCCTGTAGGCGAGGAGCTTGACCTGGCCCTCGGGGTCGTCCTTCCATTCGCGCTGGATGGCCATGATCAGCATCCGGTCGTCGCCTTCACCCGTCAGGGTCACGCCTTCCATCCCGTAGCGCTGCTCATGGGCGAGGAGTTCCGCCGGCAGGCCGATCTCCTCCTGGATCCGCCCCTCGGCGTCCACATGCAGGAGGGCGTGGGGAACGAGCTTGCCGCTGTTGCCTTCGGAGGCGAGCCAGAAGCCGCCCTCGCCGTCGCCGACGATGCCTTCCAGATCGAGTTTCTGCGCAGGGGCGCCGTCACGGGTGACGATGATCTTGCGGCCGATCTCGGCGGGCGTCTTCTTGGCATCGATGACGAAGATGGCCGGCTGCGCGCGGTAGAAGGAATCGGAAACGGCGTAGAGGCGGCCCGGCTCGGACGGTTCGGCGGCAAGGCCCGACAGGGCGCCCCAGCCGATGGGCTTCCCGTCCTGCATGACAGACCGGATCATCGGATAGCCCGGCGCGCCGTCCTGAAGCGCATAGACCATCACGTGCGAGCGGGCGGCGCCGTCCTCGATGAGGTCTTCCTCGTTGGCGGTGACGAGGAGATTGCGCGAGGGGATGGCCAGGACGCCTTCCGGACCAATGCCGGACGCAAGCACCTGAACCAGTTCGGGTTCCTCGCCCGCATCGCGATAGACGGCTACCAGAGAGGCACGCTCCAGTGCGACGAAGAAGAAGCGCTCGTCACCGTAGGCGGCCATTTCCAGGCCCTCGGGTTCTGCGCCCTTGGCGTCGGACCGCTTGTCGGGATAGTGGCCGGCGAGGGCTGCCTGATGCTCCAGCGCGGCGCCGGAATCGAACAGGACCTCGCCCTCACGCGAGAAGATCGTGAAGCTGCGCGCACCACCCTCATAGTCGCCCTCGTTGGCGATCACGAGGCGCTCGTCGTCCAGCCACTGCACGGTGTCGGGCTCGCGCAAAAGGCTTTCGGCCGCCTGGTCGAAGCGCAGCGCGCCGTCGTCGGACAGGTCGACATTCTCGACGCTGCCGGCACCGGCGGAGAAGTGGCTCACCACCTCGCCCGTCTCCGCCGAGACAATGGCGATGTGATTGTTCTCCTGCAGGGTCACGACGATCTCGCCGCGGCTGTTGAAGTCCACGAATTCGGGTTCGGGATCCTCCGGCGCGACCTCGGCGAGCCCCGTCAGCGCCGCGGTCTTGACGCTGTCGCAATCGGGAACGCCTTCGTTGAGCGAGAAGATCTGCAGCGCGCCGGCCGGCATCTGCGGAATGGCGCCATCGTTCAGATCCTCGTCGCGCTCGTTCTCGATGGCGACGGCGAGGAAGCGGCCGTCACCGCTGACGGCCACGGAATCGGGCTGGCCGGCCAGCTCACAGGAGGGCTCGGCCGTGCGGGTGGCGATGTCGATCACCAGCAGGTTGCCGGAGGGGGCGGTGTAGCTTTCCGAGGTATTGATGGCGGCGATGGCCTTGTCGCCGGCCACGCTGACCGAGGTGGGTTCGCCGTCAACCTTGACGGTGCCGAGGCCTTTCGGTGCCGCTGGATCGGTGATGTCGACGAAGCCGACGGCGCCCAGCGGGCTGTCGGAATAGATCAGCGTGTTGCCATCCTCGCTCGCCGTGATGATCTCGGAGGAGGTCTGCGTGGCCGGATCCGTGTCGGCCGGCAGGTTCTCCGCGACGGCGAAGGTCGCGATCCGGCTGAACGCCGAATCGGCCAGGGCCGGCATCGCCGTCGACGCCGAAAGTCCCGCCATGAGCGCACACAGCAGCGAATGTCGTGTCATCCTTGTCTCCCTCAATCACTGGAACAACGTTTAGTGGCCGAGGGGGATTGCAGGCGCGTGACGAATAGATGACGTTTCGGTGACCGTTCCTGTGCATGGCTTTGCCACACTTTCCTTGCCTCGAAAGGCGAATGGTCCTATATAGCGGGCATTCCCAAAAATAGGTGGCATGACCACCGCCCGCGCCCGGGACGCGGGCGAGGACAGGATAATTTGCTATGGCCAATACGCTTCTCATGCCCAAGGCAACCGCCGTCTGGCTGGTGGACAACACGGCGCTGACGTTCGACCAGATCGCCGAATTCTGCAGGCTCCACCCGCTCGAGGTGAGCGCGATCGCCGACGGCGACGCGGCGCAGGGCATCAAAGGCATGGACCCGGTAATGACGGGGCAGTTGACGCGCGAGGAGATCGCCAAGGGCGAGGCGGACCCGAACCACAAGCTCAAGCTTTCGGAGCCGAAGGTGCGCGTGCCGGAGGCCAAGCGCAAGGGACCGCGCTATACGCCGCTGTCCAAGCGCCAGGACCGGCCGAACGCCATTCTGTGGCTGGTGCGCCATCACCCCGAGCTGAAGGATGCGCAGATCTCGCGTCTGGTCGGCACCACCAAGTCGACCATCGAGCAGATCCGCAACCGCACGCACTGGAACTCGGCCAATCTGGTGCCGATGGATCCGGTCACCCTCGGCCTTTGCTCGCAGATCGATCTCGACATGGAGGTCGGCCGCGCCGCGCGCAATGCGCCGCCCGCAGCGCCTACGGGCGATACCCTTCTGCCGGCCTCCGAGACCGAGGACCTGCCCGTATCCGAGACGGGCAGACAGGAGGCTCGGGAAGAGGAGGAGGAGAAGGAACTCGACGCCGACGCGGTGTTCGCCAAGCTCTCCTCCCTGAAGTCGGAGCGCAACGACGACGAGGACTGAGGCGACGGCCTTTGTCCGCTGTTCCTGTGGAACCGGTCTGGCACGGACCTCTCCGCGTCAGCGGCGCTCAGCCGCAGGCACTCCGGCGGCGGCCGCCCTCATAGGCGCGGGCGAGGGAGCGTTCCAGGAGTCTGGCGCCCACCGGCTCGCCCTTAGGTGTCGTCACGTCGGCGAGGACGCGGCCGTAGTATTTCCCGCCCGTGATGTTGCGGATTTCGACGGTCGCACCGCCGATCAGGCGCTCGAGCGCGTCGCGCGAGCGCAAGCCCGCCGCCTTCTCCAGCGCGCAACGGGTCCTGATTTCCGGCGCGTCGATCCCGCGCAGCCGCACGCTTACCGTGACGGTCTGTCCCGGCCAGATGCGCGCCTCCGCGACGAAGGTGTCGCCATCGATCACCCGCAGGACACGCGCTTCCACAGGGCCGCGAAGTGTCTCCCCGGCCGAGGCGGGCGGCCCGGGCAAGAGGGCGCTGCCGAACCCGAGGCAGAGGGTGGGGACGATATGGCGCGGTCGAATCGGCATGAAAAGGAAATTATTCCTATTATTCGAAAATAGCAAGCGCGGGGCGGTTCCGACCCGCCGCCCTGTAGGCGCTGTGTCTAGAAATCGCTGGCGATGCCCTTGACTTCCCAGTCGCCATAGCGGGCGGGGTCCGGCCCCTCGCGGCCGCCGATCTCTCGCGGCGCTTCTTTCTCCTGCATCTTTCGGCGTTTGCGCCGCTCCTCGGCCTCTTCCAGGGCGCGCAGTGCGGCAGGCGGCAGGCGGCGGGCGGTCCCGCCCTTATTGAACGCGTCACTCACGGGTTTCTTCCCAGTCCCAATCTTGTTGAATATGCGTTATCGCCTTCCCATCATATAGGCAAATAAGCCGCGCCGTTGCCGCCGCCGTCAAAGCGCGCGGGATGGTTCGAGCGGCGGGTGCATGCGGATGGAGCCCAAGCGCATGAACATGATTCGAACGGCAATGCTTCTGGCGTTCATGACGGCGCTCTTCATGGGCGTCGGCTACCTGATCGGCGGCACCGGTGGCATGATCATCGCCCTGGTCATCGCCGCGGGCATGAACCTGTTCAGCTACTGGAACGCCGACAAGATGGTGCTGAAGATGCACCACGCGCGCGAGGTGGACGAGCGCAGCGCGCCAGAATTCTACCGCATCGTGCGCGGGCTTGCCGCCAATGCCGGCCTGCCCATGCCGCGCGTCTATATCATCGACAATCCGCAGCCGAATGCCTTTGCCACCGGTCGCAACCCGCAGAACGCGGCGGTCGCCGCCACCACCGGCCTTCTGCAACGGCTGTCGCCGGAGGAGGTGGCCGGCGTCATGGCCCACGAACTCGCGCACGTGCAGAACCGCGACACGCTGACCATGACCATCACCGCGACGCTCGCCGGCGCGATCTCCATGCTTGCAAATTTCGCGCTGTTCTTCGGCGGCGGACGCAACAACAATCCGCTCGGCTTCGTCGGCATCCTGATCGCCATGATCGTGGCGCCGCTGGCGGCCATGATGGTGCAGATGGCCATCAGCCGCACGCGCGAATATTCCGCCGACCGACGCGGCGCGGAAATCTGCGGCCAGCCCCTGTGGCTCGCCTCGGCGCTCAACAAGATCGCCCGCGGCGCGCACCAGGTCGTCAACGAGGACGCCGAGCGCAATCCGGCCACCGCGCACATGTTCATCATCAATCCCCTGTCGGGGCAGCGGATGGACGGCCTGTTTTCCACCCACCCGAACACGGAAAACCGTATCGCGGCGCTCCAGGCGATGGCCCGCGAGTCCGGCCTCGGCCCCGGTCAGGCGCCGCGCGCCGATACCGGCGGCGG
>NZ_JBHSUM010000179.1:0-8053 GCF_042660605.1 Nitratireductor sp. GCM10026969 | reverse complement strand
CACGCTGGGCGGCGCGCGCGCCGTCGCCGGCCAGTTGCCGGAAACCGTCGGCACTCCCCTCCTGGCGGTCGCGCGCGAGGCCTTCACCAGCGGCCTGGTGCTCGCCTCGCTCATCAGTGCGGCGATTGCCGTCCTGACGGCGGTGCTGATCCTCGGCATTCTCCGGCGGGCCGGTACGCCCGATAGCGAAGGCGAGGAAACCCTGCCCGCTACCGTCGCCTGATCCTGCCGCGCGCCGGCGGGATATCCGGCGCGGCCTTTGCATGCGAGAAAATCCGCATCGCTGTCGGATTTCTCCCGCCACCCGCGTCCTTTGCCCGAGCTCGAATGGCTCAGGTCCAACAAGGAGAGAAAAAATGTCGGCAATTGAACTTGCGCCCGGAGAAACCGGCGAACCGCGCGGAGGCGTCATCGCCTATCTGACGGTCGACGGCACGACAAAGGCAGCGCAGATCTATGAAAAGGCCTTCGGCGCGAAGGAAGTCGCCCGTCATCCGGTGGACGAAAAGGGGCGCACAATGCACCGCCATCTCTACATCAACGGCGGTTCGCTGATGATGAGCGATCCCTACCCCGAATACGGCCACAAGGTCGAACAGCCCGCGGGCTTCTCGCTTACGCTTTGCGTCGACGACGTGGATTTCTGGTGGAAACGCGCCTCCACCGCCGAAGGCATGGAGGTGACGATGCCATTGGAGAAGATGTTCTGGGGCGACCGTTACGGAGAGGTGCGCGACCCCTTCGGCGTGCGCTGGGCCATCGTCGGCAAATAACGGCGGGACCTGCCGGCGGAAAATTACGTTCCGCAAGGGGTTTACATCTCACACACATGTCCTACTTTTCCCCGGAGAGGCTGCGGCGAACGTATGACGCGGCCTTTTCGTCGGTGCGGATGGTTGCGAAAAAGCGAAGACCCGCGCCAGATTGTCACCCGAAAACGATTGAGAGCCCATATGAGCCAGGCGAAGACGGGCGACGTCGTCCGCGTCCATTACAAGGGAAAGCTGACGGACGGCACGGAATTCGATTCCTCCGAGGGTCGCGACCCGCTGGAGTTTCAGCTCGGCGGCGGACAGATCATCCCCGGTCTTGAGAAGAGTGTCGAGGGCATGGAAACCGGCGAGAAGTCGACCGTTACGATCCCTGCCGACGAGGCCTACGGCCCGCGCGATGAGCGCCAGGTACAGACGGTACCGCGTACCGCGTTTCCGGACGACCTCGACCTGAAGATCGGCGCCAGCCTCCAGGCCACCACCCAGGACGGACGCCAGATTCCGCTCACCGTGGTGGAGATGGACGACCAGGAGGTGACCGTCGACGCCAACCACCCGCTGGCGGGACGCGACCTCGTGTTCGATCTGGAACTGGTCGAGATCGTCGGTTCCGAACAGGGGCAGAAGTTCGGGCAGTAGCCCGCGCCTGCCCTCCGGCCTCCGGCACCTTGCCGGACGGGCTCGGATCATTTCACCGTTTCGCCGAAACAACGAAATGATCTGGGCGTTCGATGTCGCATGGCCTTGGACGGATAACCGGCATCCCTTCCCGCAACTGTTTCAGTCCTGCCTCGGCAAGGCGCCGTCCTCGTACTGGGCGGCGAACTCCGCCGTGGGCGGGATCGGCTTGATGACATCGATCAGGACGCCGTTCGGGTCGCTCGTAATGAAGTGACGCTGCCCGAACGCCTCGTCCCGCAATTCCTGCAGGATGGGCAGGCCCGCCGCCTTCACCCGCGCATATTCCCCGTCCGCGTCCTCCACCTCGAAATTCAGGATCAGGCCCGAGACCCGGCCCCGCGCCGCCTCGGGCACGGTCTCGTGACGGCCGTCGAGCACGGCGAGATTGACCGTCTCGTCCTCGCGCGACTGCAGATGCACGTACCAGTCGCTCTCAAAGAGCGGGGCAAAGCTGAAATGGCTGCAGTAGAAGGCGGCGGTCGCGCTCACGTCGTCCGTCATGATGACGGGATAATAGCTGGTGCTCTTCATGGCTTTTCTTCCTGGTTCAAGAAACATACACTCTGCATGTAATCTGAAATAACATACAGGCTGCATGTATGCAACAGGATCCTCCCCGCCGCTCGAACCGGGAGCGTTCGCAATCGACCCGTGAAAAGCTGATCGCGGCCGCGCGGCGCCTTTTCATCGACAAAACCTACGCCGAGACGGGCACGCCGGAGATCGTCGCCGCGGCAGGCCTGACGCGCGGCGCGCTCTATCATCATTTCGCCGACAAGCAAGCGCTCTTCCAGGCCGTCGCCGAGCGGGAGGCGCAAGCGGTGGCGGCGGAAATCGAGCGCCGCGCCGACACCCTGCACGATCCCCTCGAAGCGCTCATCGAGGGCGGCAACGCCTTTCTGGCGGCGATGGCCGCTCCGGGGCGCACGCGTCTTCTCCTGCTGGACGGTCCCGCCGTCTTGGGCCGGGCGGCCATGGACGAAATCGACAATCGCCACGGAAACCGCACATTGCGCGAAGGCCTCGCCGCCGCCATCGAAACGGGGGGGATCCGCCCGCTCCCGCTCGAGGCGCTTACGGTGCTGCTTGCAGCCGTCTACGACCGAGCCGCGCTCGCGCAGGAGACCGGTGCCGATCCGCAGGATTACCGGCGCACGATTGCCGGCATGATCGAAAGCCTGGGCGCCGCGGCCGGCCTCAGCCGAAGAGCGACTCTCCCTGCTCGTCGATGATCTGCTTGCCCTTGCGCACAGCCTGATCGGCAGCGAGATCGGCGCTCGGGAAGCGGTCGGCGCGGATGAACTTGTGCTCCCTCCTCGCGCCGTCAACCTCCTTGGAGATGATGCCGCAGGTCTGGTACTGCCCGTCCTGCGGAAAAGGCGTGGCGCGGATGGTGAAGCCCTTGTGCGAGACCGGCTCGCCGACCACTTCGGGCGCCCCGCCCTCTGCTCCCGTGGAACCGCCGAAAAGCCGTTTCAGAAATGACATGCTTCTTCTCCCTTGGGCCAGCCAATCTAGCGCGCAAGCACGGCCACGACCAGCTTTCCGCGCGCCCCTGTTTCTTCTTCAACAGCGAAGTCGAAAACGGGGACGCCGCCCACCTCGGTCAGGAAGGGGCCGACGAATTCCTTAAAGCTGCTGGGGCGTTTGCACCAATCCCAGGGTCGGAACTTTGTGCGCGCAAGACCTCTCCACTTCGTCATCCTCGGGCCCCGACCCGAAGATCCATGCCTGAACATCGACACGTCGCCGGCGGTCAAGGTTGAGCGCCGTTGGCAAAACATGCGTTCGCTCCAATCCCGGCCTAAAGGCGTGGCGCCGCCGCACCGGCCACAATTGAAACTCGAGCGCCCTACCCCAGATGCAGCACCACCTCGCGCCGGTGCGGCCGGGAACGGTGCTCGAACAGGTAGATGCCCTGCCAGGTGCCGAGCGTCATCCGCCCTTCCGACACCGGAATTCCGATGGAAGTCTGCGTCAGGGCCGCCTTGATGTGCGCCGGCATGTCGTCCGGCCCCTCCATCCTGTGGATGACCCAGTTCATCGACGGATCGTCCGACGGCGGCACGAGACGGTCAAAGAAGGCGTCGAGGTCGCGCCGCACGTCCGGGTCCGCATTCTCCTGGATGACCAGCGAGCAGGAGGTATGCCGCACGAAAACCGTCAGCAGGCCGAAGTCCACGCCGGCCTGCTGCACGAAGCGGGCGGCTTCCTCGGTGAACTCGTAAAGGCCGGGCCCGGACGTCGAAACCGGGAGGATCGTCTGTCGCATGCCCCGGTGGTGCATCCGTGCGCCCGGCCTGTCAAGCACGCCTCAGCCGAGCGACCGGATGATCTCGCGATAGGCCTCCTCCGGGAAGGCCTTCAACGTCCGTGTGCGCACGTTTCCTTCGGCGCCGAGCGTCAGCGCGAAACGCGCCGCGACGGCATCGTCGGGCGCCTCGCAAACGGCGACCATGTCGCAATCACCCATGGTCAGGTAGAAGGCCTTGAACTCTCCGCCCATTTCCTTGAGCAGCGCCTTCGCGGCATCCAGCCGCCGCGGCGACTCGCGCACGGTCCGCATGCCCTGCTCTGTCCAGTTGACGAGGATGATATAAGTGGTCACGTCACACCTCCCCCGGCGCCGTGACACTCGCGCATTCCGCCGGCGCCGGACCATGAAGCCCCACCGCTGCGTCCAACTATGCGCCCCGGGCGGCGGCGCTGCAAGATATCCGCATACGGGGACCGGTCGCGCCGGAAAACAACGCCCGCACGCGTGCCGTGCCGTCAATCGCCGCGCAGGATGAAGCGGCGGTTCGGTGCGCGTATCGGTCGGGCGTTGCGGGAATAGAGCGCCGTGAACCTGGCGATATCGGCCGCGTCGACCTCGATCGGCTCCACCGCGATCATCCACTCGACATCCTCGCTGCAGGGCGGCGTGGTCAAAGACCCTTCATAGAGCCAGTAGTCGAGCGAATCCGGCAGAAGGTCCGTCAGTTCGACCTTGTGAAGAGACACTTGCTCCCCTTCATGGGCGGGAAAGGCGGAAGCGAGGTCGGCAAAGGTTCCGTTGGCCTCGCCCGGCACGATAAACACGCTCAGCACACCCAGGATGCCGGTTTCCTCGTCCTCGTGCACGAAGTGCACCTCCATCGGAAAGGCTTTCCCCTCGACGCGATGCTCGCTCGGCGCATGAAAGTGGAACTGCTTGAGCCGGAAACGTTCATCTCCCCTGATAAGCGTGCCGCCCTCGGCGAGGTCGACCTGGATCGTATGGCCGTTGTTGACCATCGTTCCGCCACCGCTCTTCCAGCGGATCTGAAGGCTCGGCAAATCCGCCTCGATGGTTTGGGCAATGTCGACGGGCGACTGCTGCGAGCCGGTTGAGCAGGGCAGGTTATGCCCGTTGAGTTCCGCCCAATGCTCGGGCCCTTCCCGGCCACCATAATCCCACTGCTCCGCTGAAGCAGCCAATGCACAAACGGGAGACAGGAAAATACCGAAGAGATACACGATAATTTTCTTATGAATCATGACAATATCTCCTGATGGAATACTTTTAAAAATAGAAAAGAAAAGTACAGATTCAGAATGAGTATCCAATCCGGAAAAAATTATGACATTCCGGCCGAAAAAGACCACAAAAAAGGCCGGGCGCAGGCCCGGCCTTCAATGACAGAAGCCATCGTTCACGATTAACTGTCGAGGAAGCTTCTCAGCTTGCGGCTGCGCGAGGGATGCTTCAGCTTCCTCAGCGCCTTCGCCTCGATCTGCCGGATGCGCTCGCGGGTGACCGAGAACTGCTGGCCCACCTCTTCGAGCGTGTGATCGGTGTTCATGCCGATGCCGAAGCGCATGCGAAGCACCCGTTCCTCGCGCGGGGTGAGCGAGGCCAGCACCCGCGTCGTCGTCTCGCGCAGATTGGCCTGGATCGCCGCATCGATCGGCAGCACCGCCATCTTGTCCTCGATGAAATCGCCGAGATGCGAATCCTCCTCGTCGCCAACCGGCGTCTCGAGGCTGATCGGCTCCTTGGCGATCTTCAACACCTTGCGCACTTTTTCGAGCGGCATGGCGAGCTTCTCCGCCAGTTCCTCCGGCGTCGGCTCGCGACCGATCTCGTGCAGCATCTGGCGCGAGGTCCGCACGATTTTGTTGATCGTCTCGATCATGTGCACCGGAATGCGGATCGTGCGCGCCTGATCGGCGATCGATCGCGTGATCGCCTGCCGGATCCACCACGTCGCATAGGTGGAGAACTTATAGCCGCGCCGGTACTCGAACTTGTCGACCGCCTTCATCAGGCCGATATTGCCCTCCTGGATGAGATCCAGGAACTGCAGGCCGCGATTCGTGTACTTCTTGGCGATGGAGATCACGAGGCGCAGATTGGCCTCCACCATCTCCTTCTTGGCGATCGCCGCCTCGCGCTCGCCCTTCTGCACCTGGTTGACGATGCGGCGGAACTCGCCGATGGAAATCGCGGTTTCCTGAGCCAGGTTCTGGATTTCCGAGCGCAGGGCCTCGATCGTGTCGGCCTCGCTCTTCGTGAACTCCTTCCAGCCCCGCTGCGGCAGAGCCGCCACGATCTCGGTCCAGTTCGGATCGAGCTCGGATCCCTGATAGGCCTTGAGGAAGTCCTCGCGCTTCACGCCGTAGCTCTCGGCAAGGCGCAACAGGCGCCCCTCGTTCTGCACCAGGCGCTTGTTGATGTCGTAGAGCTGCTCGACCAGCGTCTCGATGCGCTGGTTGTTGAGCGAGAGCGACTTGACCGACTTGATGAGCTCGTCCTTGAGCTGCTTGTAGCGGCGCTCCTCGCCGGCCGACAGGCTGTCGCCGTCGGCGAGCCGGCTTTCCACCTGCTGGTCCTGCAGCTTGCGCAGTTTTCCATAAGTGGCGGCGATGAAGTCGAGCGTCTCCATGACGCCGGGCTTCAACTCCGCCTCCATGGCGGCCAGCGAAAGATTCGCCTCGTCTTCCTCCTCGTCCTCCTCGTCCGCCTGGGCATCGCCGCCGACATCGGTGATATCGTCGTCGCGCCCGCGCTGCGGCTTCTGCTCCGCGGGCGTCTCCTCTTCGGCAGGACGCGTCACCACCGGCGCCTGCTTGGCCTCGGGCCCGGCGTAAGTGGCTTCGAGATCGATGATCTCGCGCAGCAGGATCTTGCCTTCGTTAAGCTCGTCGCGCCAGATGATGAGCGCCTGGAAGGTGAGCGGGCTTTCGCAGAGGCCCGCGATCATGGTTTCGCGGCCGGCCTCGATGCGCTTGGCGATGGCGATCTCGCCCTCGCGCGACAGAAGCTCCACCGAGCCCATCTCGCGCAGATACATGCGCACCGGATCGTCGGTGCGGTCCGTCGGCTCCTTCTTGGTGGCCGTGGTGGCGACGGCGGTGCCGGTCTGCTCGGCCAGCTCGGTGCTTTCCTCCGCCTCGGCGACCTCGGTGACCTCGCCTTCCTCGCCGACCTCTTCGTCCTCGACGACGTTGATGCCCATGTCCGAGAGCATCGCCATTGTGTCCTCGATCTGCTCGGAGGACACCTCGCCCGAGGGCAGGACGGCGTTCAGCTCGTCCATGGTCACATAGCCGCGCTTCTTCGCGGCCTTGATCATCTTCTTGACCGCGTCGTCCGAAAGATCCAGCAGCGGGCCGTCAGTGCCCTCGCGCTCGGTCTCGACCTCTTCTTTTTCCTTCGTCGCCATGCCTTGCCTTCTCCAACCGGTCCCGGTCGCCGGACGCCCCGTCCTGACCACCCGACCACGCCGCAGCTTTCGCGTGTACAACAGGCCCTTAGCCGCCGCCGCGTTAATGCCTAATTAACCCTGACACTTATGGCGGATCTTCCGCCCGTCCATGTCATGCGCTAATCTTGCACGGTACCGATCCTGCGGCCTTCCACGTCGAATCGGACTTGATTCCTTCTATTCCGGCCGAGGTCAAGTCGCTGTGCCATGATTCGCGCCAAAAAAGCGACTCATGTGTCCACGGTTGCGCCCACCTCACGAGCGATCGGTACGTCCCGAAAGGAGCCCGAAGCCCTCGATGAGCGCTTCCGTTGCCTGCACGTTTCGCAACTCCGCCTGGATCTCCACGAGATGCCGGTAGTTTCCATCGGTCGGTTCTTCGGCCAGTGCCTGCTCGGCCGCTTTGAGTTCCTTATGTAGAAACGCGGCGCTACGGTGCAAGTGCAGAGCTTGTAGAAAGGCCTCGCGGGCATCCTCGAACGCCGCCTCGGGCAGAGCCGGCCAATGGTTGGCCCGCCGCACTAGAGCTTCCGCCCGATCCAGCACATCCCCTGCGCCGGAGGCGGCGATGGCATCGATGAGCGTTTGCCGCTCCTGCGCCAAGCCGCTGGCAACGGCGTCCAGAATGGCGCTGCGCAGGCGCAAAAGGTCCGGGCTTTCCAGATGCAAATGGTCCACCGCGTCGAAATAGGGATCGAGCAGGGCGGGATGATTGACCAGCGCGACCATGATGGAGGCCTCGCGCAACGGCATCATGCCGCCGCCGAACTTCAAGAGCGATGACCGCGCCAGGCTTTCCGAAACCGCCAGCCGGCCCGATGCCGCGCCGGGCCTGCCCTGCGGCCTGCCGGCATAGCCGCCGCGTTCGCC
>NZ_JBHSUM010000178.1:0-8102 GCF_042660605.1 Nitratireductor sp. GCM10026969 | reverse complement strand
CGACGGAAAAGGCGATCGCCGGAATGTCGACCGTCGCGGCGGCCATGAGCAGCGCCGGCGTGGTCTTGTCGCAGCCGCCCATCAGCACCACGCCGTCGAGCGGATTGGCGCGCAGCGCCTCCTCGACGTCCATGGCGCACAGGTTGCGGTACATCATGGCCGACGGCCTGAGCGACGGCTCCCCGGGCGAGAAG
Organism: Nitratireductor sp. GCM10026969; assembly: GCF_042660605.1. Classification (NCBI taxonomy): domain Bacteria; kingdom Pseudomonadati; phylum Pseudomonadota; class Alphaproteobacteria; order Hyphomicrobiales; family Phyllobacteriaceae; genus Nitratireductor; species Nitratireductor sp. GCM10026969. The sequence goes on along the minus strand of NZ_JBHSUM010000178.1, from coordinate 7,908 downwards.
ACGGGAAACTCCACCGGTAGGCCGCCGGCCTCGTAGATGCCGTGCTTCACCCGCTCGGCGAGGTCGCGCAGGTGGGCGTTGCAGGGGGTAAGCTCGGACCAGGTGTTGCAGATGCCGATCACCGGCCGCCCGTCGAAGAGATCGGCCGGCAGGCCCTGGTTCTTCATCCAGGAGCGGTGATAGATGTTGTCGCGGCTGTCGCCGCCATACCATTCCTGGGAGCGCAGCCTGCGCGGCCATTCCGCCTTCTTGAACACCATGGACCAGCCCGCCTATAGCGCCCGCACGGCGACCGGTTTGTCGCGCGCGGCCGAATTGTCGATCGCGACCGTGTTCCTCAAGGGAAGGCCGAATTGCGGTGCTGCAATCTCGAACACGTCGCCCGGCTCTGTGCGCACGCCTTCGGCGAAGGAGAGCGTCGCGGTGCCGAACATGTGCACGTGGACATCGCCAGGGCGGCGGAAAAGCGCGTATTTGAAGTGATGATGCTCGAGATTGGCGATGGTGTGCGACATGTTCGCCTCGCCCGAGAGGAACGGCTTTTCGAAGATCGGCTCGCCGCCGCGCAGGATGCGCGAGGTGCCGCGGATATCCTCGGGAAGCGGGCCGATGAGGATCTCCGGGCCGAAGGAAGCCGGCCGCAGCTTGGAGTGGGCGAGATAGAGATAATTCACCCGCTCCATCACGTGGTCGGAAAACTCGTTGGAGAGCGCAAAGCCGACACGGAACACCGAGCCGTTGTCACCCACCACATAAATGCCGGCGATCTCCGGTTCCTCGCCGCTGTCGTCGGCGAAGGCCGGCGAGGTAAGCGAAGCCCCCGGGGCGGCCACCGCATCGCCGTTGCCCTTGTAGAACCACTCCGGCTGCACCCCCGGCGCACCGCCTGCCGGCTTTCCGCCTTCCAGCCCCATGCGGAACATGCGCATGGAATCGGTGAGATTGGTTTCCTCGTCGGCGGTCACCTGGTGCATGGAATCGCGCGTGGCGGCCGAGCCGAGATGGGTAAGGCCGGTTCCTGTAAGGTGCAGGTGGGCGGGATCGGGATGGTGGATGGGTGCGAGAATGCGCCCTTCTTCATAGGCCCGTTCGAGATCCACCGCGGCACCGAAGCCGAGACGGGCGATCCTGGCGGCGAGCGTATCGCCGCTTCGTGCGCAGTCGAGCGCCAGCGCGTAGAGGCTTTCGGCACCGCGCACCTCATAAGCTTCGGTGCCTTCGCGGGCGACGACACCAACGCCGCCTTCGGCCGTTCTGATCTGGGAAAGGAGCATGGCACTCAGCCCTTGTTCTTGTTGTAGACATCGAAGACGACGGCAGCGAGCAGCACCAGGCCCTTGATGACCTGCTGCCAGTCGATACCGACGCCCAGGATCGACATGCCGTTGTTCATCACGCCCATGATGAAGGCGCCGATCACCGCACCGACGATCGTTCCCACGCCGCCCGACATGGATGCGCCGCCGATGAAGACCGCCGCGATCACGTCGAGCTCGAAGGCGAGCCCCGCCTTCGGCGTGGCCGTGTTGAGCCGGGCGGCGAAGACCAGCCCGGCAAGGGCCGCCAGCATACCCATATTCGCGAAGGTCAGGAAGGTCAGCCGCTCGGTGTTGATGCCGGAGAGCTTGGCCGCCTTCTCATTGCCGCCGATGGCGTAGATGCGCCGGCCGACGGTCGTGCGCCGGGCCACGAAGGTGTAGACGCTGATCAGGAGCGCCATGATGATGAAGACGTTCGGCAAGCCGCGGAACGTCGCCATCAAATAGCTCATATAGACGATGGCGAGCGCGATGATGACGTTTTTGGCGACGAAGAAGGCGAAGGGCTCGTCCACCATGCGCGTCCGCTGCTTTTGCAGGCGGGCGCGCACGGCCAGGTAAAGGAGCAGCGCCGCAACAGCGACGCCCAGAAGCAGCGAGAAAAGATTGATGTTCTCGGAATTGAAGATGTCCGGAATGAAGCCGGACGAGATCAGCTGAAACTGGCGCGGGAAGGGCCCGATCGACTGGCCGGCAAGCAGCCACAGCGTCAGGCCCTTGAAGACCAGCATGCCGGCGAGCGTCACGATGAAAGAAGGGATCTTGTAATAGGCGACCCAGAAGCCCTGTGCCGCACCGATCGCCGCCCCCGCGGCAAGGCAGATGACGGCGGTGAGCAGGTAATTGACTTCCCAGTTGACGATCATCACCGCGGCGAGCGCGCCGATGAAACCGAGCACCGAGCCCACCGATAGGTCGATATGGCCGCTCACGATGACGAGCAGCATGCCGATTGCCATGATCACGATATAGCTGTTCTGCAGGATCAGGTTGGTGAGATTGACCGGCTTCAGGAGAATGCCGCCTGTGACCACCTGGAAGAAGGCCATGATGGCGATCAGCGCGATCAGGATGCCGTATTCGCGCAGGTGATTGCGGATGAAGCCGAAGGACGATTTGCTGCCGGCGCTCGCGGCCTGTTCTGATGTGACGAGATCGGTCATTTCACTTTCCGGCGGACTTGATGATCATGGACATGATGCGTTCCTGGGTGGCTTCGGAAGTCGGCAGCTCGCCGACCATGCGGCCCTCGTTCATGACGTAGAGGCGGTCGGAGACGCCGAGCAGCTCCGGCATCTCGGAGGATATGACGATGATCGCCTTCCCGCTCGCGGCGAGATCACGGATGATCGTGTAGATCTCGAACTTCGCTCCGACGTCGATGCCGCGCGTCGGCTCGTCGAGAATCAGGATATCGGGGTCGGCGAACAGCCATTTCGACAGCACGACCTTCTGCTGGTTGCCGCCGGAAAGATTGATCGCCTCCTGGGCGATGGAGGAGCATTTTATGTTGATCTTGCGGCGGTATTCCTCCGCCACCGCCGCTTCCCGGTTCTCGTCGACGACGCCGCCGGCTGAAACCGCCTCAAGGTTGGCGAGCGGGATATTGCGGCGGATCGTGTCCTCCAGCACCAGGCCATAGGTCTTGCGGTCCTCCGTGACATAGGCGAGCCCCGAGCCGATCGCCCTCCTGATGGTCGACACGTCGGCCGGCTTGCCGCCGATGCGGACCTCGCCGGTGATATCCCTTCCATAGGAGCGGCCGAACAGGCTCATGGCCAGCTCGGTGCGGCCCGCCCCCATCAGGCCGGCAATGCCGACCACCTCGCCGCGCTTTACGGTCAAGTCGACATTGTCGACCACCTTGCGCTCGGTATGGACCGGGTGGTGAACGGTCCAGTTGCGCACCTCGAAGACCGTCTCGCCGATCTGCGGATCACGCGGTGGGTAGCGGTCGGAGAGCGAGCGGCCCACCATATCGCGAATGATGTGGTCCTCGCTGATGGCATCGCCGCGGCAATCGAGCGTGCTCACCGCCTCACCGTCACGCAGCACGGTGATCGTGTCGGCGACCTTGGAAACCTCGTTGAGCTTGTGCGAGATCAGGATCGAGGAGATGCCACGGCTGCGGAACTCCTTCAGAAGCTCCAGAAGCGCGTCGGCGTCCTTGTCGTTGAGCGAGGAGGTCGGCTCGTCGAGGATCAGGAGCCGCACCTCCTTGGAAAGGGCCTTGGCGATCTCCACGAGCTGCTGCTTGCCGAGGCCGAGGTCGGTGACGCGCGTCTCGGGATGTTCCGAAAGGCCCACCTTGGCCAGAAGCTCGCTCGTGCGCCGGTTGGTGTCGCGCCAGTCGATGATGCCGTGGCGGGCGCGCTCGTTGCCGAGAAAGATGTTTTCCGCAATCGACAGGAGCGGCACCAGCGCCAGCTCCTGGTGAATGATGATGATGCCTTCGCGCTCGCTGTCGGCGATGCCGCGGAAGGCCTTCTCCTCCCCGTCATAGACGATCTGCCCCTCGTAGCTGCCATGCGGATAGACGCCGCTCAGCACCTTCATGAGGGTCGACTTGCCGGCGCCGTTCTCGCCGACCAGCGCATGGATCTCGCCGCGCTCGACCGAAATGTTGACGTTGTCGAGCGCCACCACACCGGGGAAGGTCTTGGTGATGTCGCGCATTTCGAGAATGGTGTCGGCGGGCATGGTCGATGTCCTGGCTCGAAACGAGGCGGGCGGAAGGCAATCCTTCCGCCCGGCTCTTCATGCGAAAGCTACTTTATCTGATCTTCAGTGTAGTAGCCGCTGCCGATCAGCACCTTTTCCCAGTTCTCCGACGTGACCGGAACCGGCTCCAGGAGGTAGGAGGGCACGACCTTGACGCCGTTGTCATAGGTCTCGGTGTCGTTGATCTCCGGCTCGTCGCCGCCCAGCACGGCGTTGACCATCCCGACCGTGACGCGGGCGAGTTCGCGTGTATCCTTGAAGATGGTGGAATACTGGTCGCCGCGCAGAATGGCCTTGACGGAGGGGACCTCCGCGTCCTGGCCGGAGACGATCGGCATGGGCATGTCCTGCGAGCCGTAGCCGACACCCTTCAGTGAGGAGATGATGCCGATCGACAGGCCGTCATAGGGCGACAGCACGCCGTGCACCTGCTTGTCGGTGTAGTTGGCCGACAGGAGGTTGTCCATGCGCGCCTGGGCGACCGAGCCGTCCCAGCGAAGCGTGCCGACCGTGTCCATGCCCATCTGGCCCGACGGTACGACGACCTTGCCCTCGTCGATCAGCGGCTGAAGCACCGACATGGCGCCGTCGTAGAAGAAATAGGCGTTGTTGTCGTCGGGCGAGCCGCCGAACAGCTCGACGTTCCAGACCTCCTCGTCCGGGAAACGCTCCTTCAGGCCCTCGACCAGCGTATTCGCCTGCTGCACGCCGACCTTGAAGTTGTCGAAGGTGGCGTAATAGTCGACATGCTCGCTGTCGCGGATCAGGCGGTCATAGGCGATCACCTCGATGCCGGCAGCATCGGCATTGGCGAGCGCGTTGGAAAGCGTCGTGCCGTCGATTGCGGCGATCACCAGGACGTCCACGCCCTTGGTGATCATGTTCTCGATCTGGGCGAGCTGGTTCGGGATGTCGTCTTCGGCATATTGAAGATCCGTGGCATAGCCGGCAGCCTCGAACTGCTCGACCATGCTGTTGCCGTCGGAAATCCAGCGCGCCGAGGACTTCGTCGGCATGGCGATGCCGACCGTGCCCTTGTCCTGCGCGGCCGCGGGACCGGCCATCGAGGCGGCGACCATCGCGGTCGTTGCCAGGGCAAGCGTCAAAAATCTCATGGAATCCTCCCAGGTCTGACATTGGGCCGCGCACGACGGAACCGCCGAACCGGCCAGGCTATGAATGGCACGGAGATGAAGCTGGCACCGCGGCGGCGCCTCGCGAGAACCTCCCTCCCCGCCACGGGCTGTGCTCTGATGCACCGGCCGCGGGCATGACAGGCATAGGAAGCCGTGTTATTCAGGTCAAATGCGGTTTTGCATGAATGATATGATCATATTGGTATATCATTTTCGGAGACTTGGATGCTCGACAGCCCGACTTCCTTCCAGAGCGATTTCCTCGCCCGCCGCGGGTTGAAGCTTTCGCATCTGCGCCTGATCGCTGCCCTCAAGGAAACGGGACAGATGAGCGCGGCCGCCGCCCATCTCGCCATCTCGCAGCCGGCGGCCTCGCGCATGGCGGCGGAAATGGAGGAAATCCTCGGTGTGCCGCTGCACAGCCGGCACGCGCGCGGCGTCGTCTTGACCGCCTATGGCGAACGGCTCGCCATGCGGGCGCGCGCCATGCTGCAGGGCTTGGACGATGCGGCGCGCGAGATCACCGAGATGGAGCGCGGCAACCAGGGCACGGTGTCGGTCGGCGCGGTCACGGGGCCGGCGCTCGACATCGTTCTTCCTGCGCTTCGGCAGTTGCGCCTTACCCACCCCAAGATATCGGTCAGCGTGACGGTCGACACCAGCGACGGGCTCGCCGAGGACCTGCTGGCGGCGCGGCTGGATTTCTATATCGGCCGCGTTCTGGGCGACGTCGATCCGCGCATGTTCCTGACAAAGGAGGTCGAGCCCGAGCCGATCAGCCTGATCGCACGTAGCGGCCATCCGCTGACCCGGCGTTCCCCCGCGACAGTTGAGGAGTGCGTGGCCTACGACTGGGTTCTGCAGACGCCGAGCGGGCTGTTGCGGCGGACACTCGAGAACTTTCTGATGGCGCGCGGCGTCGCCTTGCCGGACAAGGTGCTGAGCACTTCGTCGATGCTGCTCACCCTTGGCTACATCAGCCAGTCCAACGCGATCGCGCCCATCGCCAAGGCCGCCGCCACCTTTTACGGCCGCGAGGAAGGGCTCAACGGCCGCATCGTGGAACTGCCGCTGGAGACGGAAATCACCGTCGCGCCCTATTCGCTGGTGCAGCATGCCGAAAGGCCGCTGTCGCCTTCCTCACAGGTGCTTTTCGATGTGGTTTCCGAGGTGATCAGGAGCAAGGTGGTTTAAATTTCGCCATCTTTCCGGCTCGGTTGCCTGAACGCCGGGGACGAGGCTCACCTACTTTCTGCCGCTGTCCTCTTTACCGGGTGTCGCGGCGACGGTATCAGCGACCACCGCGCCACGCTGTCCCATCGGCTCTTCGGGGCCCGTCGTCGTGTCGTCGGCCGTCTGGTGCTCCATTTCGGCGTTCAGCTCAGCCCCTACCAGCACGATCAGCACCGAGATCCAGATCCAGATCATGAAGCCGATGGCGGCGCCGAGCGAGCCGTAGGTGGCGTTGTAATCCGCGAAATTGCGCAGATAGAAGGAAAAGCCGACCGAGGCGGCCAGCCAGACAAGCACCGCAAGCACACCGCCAAAGGTGACCCATTGCCATTGCGCCTTTTCGCGGCTGGGGCCGATCCTGTAGAGCGCAGCAATGACGAGGAAGGCGAAGAACAGGAGCAGGATCCAGCGGCCGATCCCTGCCAGGAAATTGCCCAGCGGCCCCAGATCGACAAAGGCAAGGACCGCCGGGACGACGCCGACCACCGCAATGAGAAGCATCACGACGAGCATCGCCGCGATGGTGCAGGTGAACGTAATGGCGGTGAGCTTGAAGAAGCCGCGCTTCTCGGTCTCGCCATAGGCCACGTTCATTCCCTGGAACAGCGCCTTGATGCCGTTGTTGGCGCTCCAGAACGCCAGCGCGAAAGAAATCAGGAAGCCAAGGCCGAGCGACTGCGGATCGCCGGAGGTCAAGGCATTGAGTTGCTCGCGAATGAGATCCAGGCCGGCGGCCGGCAGCACCCCTTCCAGATAGGTCAGGTGGTCGGCGACGGTCTGGGGATCGGCGAAGAAACCGTAGAGCGAAACGAAGGCGGCAAGCGCGGGAAACAGCGCAAGGATCAGGTAAAAGGTGATCCCCGCGGCGACGAGGCTGATGCGCTCGCGGGTGAACTTCGTTGCCGAGCGCCGCACAATATCCCACCAGCCGCGCCAGGGGATTTGGTGCGGTCTGCGCGCGTTTCTTCCGCGTTCCCGCGCCTGACGGGTTTCCCGATCACCACCTTGATCCGGCCCGTTGTCCAGAATGCTCTCCCGTTTGTGAACAGTCCCGCCGTCTCCAACTTTCACACCGCGCCCGGTGTTCCCGCGCAGCGGAAGCGGAGGGCACAGACGGTCCCCGGACTAGCGGCCGGTGGGGATCGCGGGAGATCTCTTACCTGTTGCGGACACGAACCGCTCGAAGACCGCCTCCGATCCGACCTGGCCACCTTTCAGCATCAACCGCATTCCATCGCGCTGTGCGGCATCCGAATGCGCGCGGCAGATCGCGACACCCGCATCCAGCCGCTCCTCGAACGAGATGCTGTGGAAGCCGAGCCGGCGGACGACGATGCTCGAAGTGTCGCCGCCGGCAATGCCAAGGGCGCACACCGCCTGCCGGTCGAGGATGAGGCTGACCAGGTCGGCGAGCTTGTGCGAAAGGGCCGCGCCGCTCATGCCGTAGTCCGTCGACGGCTCGAGATGCGCCAGGACGTCCTCTGCGCGCGCCAGCGCCG
>NZ_JBHSUM010000177.1:0-8187 GCF_042660605.1 Nitratireductor sp. GCM10026969 | reverse complement strand
GCCCCGCGGGTTCTCCGCGCGCCTGCGTCCTGCGAGCGCCCCTCGGCGCCGCTGACGCAGGGCTCCGGCCTGCTGCGGGCCCTCACAGACCTTCGGTGACCGACCCCGAAGGGGGAGGCTGCCGCCGCTCTCCCGAACACCCGGTGCGCATCCGGTTCCCGTAAGGGCGATGGGAGGATGGTACGGGAGCGCGAGGGGGCGGGGATAAGATTTGGGGGCTGGAGTGAAGGGAACAATGCAAGTCATTGTTTTGGAAAGGACGTTTTTTCGTGGGCGTGAGAATTCATCCACGCTTTCCCGAGGAGTTTGGATCGAAGCGCCGGCCTTCTCCTCCGCCCGCGCCCGACCTTTCCGGCTCGGGGAGCCTGGTGCCGGAAGCCTCGGGCGTGAATGGCGAGGGAACGGCATGGATCCCAGGGTCTGTGCGACGCCGCTTCGCGGCTGCTCCGCCCTGGGATGACGAAAGGGGAGGTTGTGCCGGGCACGGTCGCCGGCGCGCTTCTTCCGCGAACGGAGGTGACGTGCCTGCCGTGGTGTGGAATGGTCGCCGCACACGCGAAACGACGGAGGCTTCAATGCGCGACTGGAAACTCCCACGGGAAGGCGGATGCCGCTGCGGGCAGGTGCGGGTGCGGGTGAGTGCGCCGCCGCTTATCACCATGGCCTGCCACTGCACCGGCTGCCAGCGCATGAGCGCCTCGGCCTTTTCGCTGTCGGCCGCCATTCCCGCCGAGGGGTTCGCGGTGGTCGAGGGGGAGCCGGTGATCGGCGGCCTGCACGGGGACTCGCGGCACTATTTCTGCCCGCATTGCATGACGTGGATGTTCACGCGGCCGGAAGGCATGGACTGGTTCGTCAATCTGCGGCCGACCATGCTGGAGGGGGCGGAGGATTTCGCTCCGTTCATTGAGACGTGGGTGGCGGAGAAGCTGGATTTTGCGCAGACGAGGGCGGTGCATTCGTATGAGGCGCTGCCGCCGATGGATGCGTATGAGGGGCTGATGGAGGCGTATCAGGAGTGGGCGGGAAGGTGAGGGGGGTCGCGCGGGACCCTGTGCGGCCCCCTCTCTTGCGATTTCTAAGGCTTAGCCTCCGCTTTGCTCCGGCTAAACCTAAGAAATCGCTTTCTCCCCCGCCGAGGGGGAGATTGGCGCACTATGACCGTTTCCGCAAATCTTCAGCGTTGGCGATTGGCAGGGAGGGTGAGGTCGGCGAATCTCCCCCTTGGCGGGGGAGAAAGCAAATTCTTAGGCTTGGCGAATGCCAAGTCTTAGAATTTGCAAGAGAGGGGGGACTTGCACCCTGCCACTCACCCGATCCTCCCCTCCGCTTCATGCAGGATCGCGCGGCAGACGGCGTCCAGCTCCTTCTCCACCTCGTCGTTCCAGAAGCGCAATGTCCTGAAGCCCTGGGCTTCGAAATGCCGGTCGCGCACCGCATCGCCGATCGCGCCCGAATGCTGCCCGCCATCCACCTCGACAATCAGCCGCGCCTCGAAGCACACGAAATCGAGGATGTAGCCGTCGAGCGGGACTTGGCGCTTGAACTTGAAGCCTTCGAGTTGGCGGTTGCGCAGCGCCTGCCATAGGAGGTTTTCGGGCTTGGTGGCCTCGGCGCGCATGGCGCGGGCATAGGTGCGGTGTGGGGGTGGGATGGGTTGGTGCGGCATGGAAGAGCCCCTCTCTTGCGATTTCTAATACTTAGCCTCCGCTTCGCTCCAGCTAAGATGTTGAAATCGCTTTCTCCCCCGCAAGGGGGGAGATAACGCCGGCATCGACCTTACCGCCTATTACAAAAACGCTGACGATATGCCGAAGCGACTACGCCGCCTTTATCTCTCCCCTTACGGGAGAGAAAGCTAATTCTCGGGTTTGGCGGAGCCAAGCCCTTAGAATTTGCAAGAGAGGGGCTTTGCTCAGTGCCTCACATATTCTGGTATATGCTTGCATATAAAGCTGGGCAAATGAGGAACTGTCCGACGAGAAAATTCAGATAACGCGCTCTCGGAAAAATGCATGAGATACAGGACTGGTTCTGGCAGGAAGCCACAAAGCGTATCCAAGAGAGCTTTGAGCCATATCTGAAACTGCCACCGTCGGTTTAGCCAGTCGTTTTGCCGTCATGAGAAATACCCCTGCAGCGCCCGCACCTCCAGGCTTCCCGCCTTCAGCGCCGCAATGGCTTCCACCACCGCACCACACCCGGCCATGGTCGTGTAATACGGCACCTTCTGCATCAGCGTGGCGCGCCTTAGCGACTTCGAGTCCGACACCGCCTTCTGGCCGTCCGTCGTGTTGAAGACGAGTTGGACCTGGCGGTTGCGGATGGCGTCTTCGATGTGGGGGCGGCCTTCCAGCACCTTGTTGATCTTTTCGGCGGGGACGTCGTTTTCGCGTAAGAAACGGGCGGTGCCGCCGGTGGCGAGGATCTTGAAGCCGAGGTCGGAGAGGCGGCGGACGGCGGGGAGGACGCGCGGCTTGTCCTCGTCGCGCACGGAGACGAAGAGGGTGCCGGCGCGGGGGAGGTCGACGCCGGCGCCGAGCTGGGATTTGGCGAAGGCGAGCGCGTAGTCGCGGTCGAGGCCCATGACCTCGCCGGTGGACTTCATCTCGGGGCCGAGCAGGGTGTCGACGCCGGGGAAGCGGGCGAAGGGGAAGACGGCTTCCTTGACGGCGATGTGGTTGAGGGCGCGCAGGTCGGGCTTGTCGCCATAGGGGGCGAAGGCGGCGTCCAGCTTCTCGCCGGCCATGATGCGCGCGGCGATCTTGGCGATGGGGCGGCCGATGGTCTTGGCGACGAAGGGCACCGTGCGCGAGGCGCGCGGGTTGACCTCCAGCACGTAGACGTCGCCGTCCTTGACAGCATATTGCACGTTCATGAGGCCGCCGACGTTGAGCGCCTTGGCAAGGGCGGCGGTCTGGCGCTCCAGCTCCTCGACGATTTCGGGGGAGAGCGAGTGGACCGGGAGCGAGCAGGCCGAGTCGCCAGAGTGGATGCCGGCTTCCTCGATGTGCTCCATGATGCCGGAGACGAAGACGCTCTCGCCGTCGGACAGGCAGTCGACGTCGACCTCGATGGCCTCGGTCAGGTAGGTGTCGAAGAGGAGCGGGTTCTTGGAAAGCAGGGTGTTGATCTGGCCGGTCTTGTCGGCCGGGTATTTCTGGCGGATCTCCTCGGGCACGAGGCCGGGGACGGTGTCGAGCAGGTAGGACTGCAGGCGCGTCTCGTCGGGGATGATCTGCATGGCGCGCCCGCCAAGCACGTAGGAGGGGCGCACGACGAGCGGATAGCCGAGCTCGCCGGCGACGACGCGGGCCTGCTCGACGGAGAAGGCGATGCCGTTCTTCGGCTGCTTGAGGCCGAGCTTGGTCAAGAGCCTCTGGAAGCGGTCGCGGTCCTCGGCGAGGTCGATCATGTCGGGCGCGGTGCCGAGGATGGGGATGCCGGCTTTTTCCAGCGCGTCGGCGAGCTTCAAGGGCGTCTGGCCGCCGAACTGGACGATGACGCCGACGAGTTCGCCCTTCTGTTGCTCGACATGCAGGATCTCCAGCACGTCCTCCGGCGTCAGCGGCTCGAAATAGAGGCGGTCGGAGGTGTCGTAGTCGGTGGAGACGGTCTCGGGATTGCAGTTGACCATGATCGACTCGTAACCGGCGTCGGCCAGCGCGAAGCAGGCGTGGCAGCAGCAATAGTCGAACTCGATGCCCTGGCCGATGCGGTTGGGGCCGCCGCCAAGGATGACCACTTTCTTGCGGTCTGAGACCTGCGCCTCGTCGGCGGGCTTGCCGGCGAAGGGCGTTTCGTAGGTCGAGTACATGTAGGCGGTGGGGGCGGCGAACTCGGCCGCGCAGGTGTCGATGCGCTTGTAGACGGGGTGGACGTCGAGCGATTGGCGAATCTTCCGAACCTCTTCCGTCTCTTTCCTCACAAGCGAGGCGAGGCGCGAGTCGGAGAAGCCAAAAGCCTTGAGCATGCGGAAATTGGCGGCGTCCCGGGGCAGGCCGTGTTCGCGCACGCGCTCTTCCATGGCGACGATCGCGGCGATCTGCTCCAGGAACCAGGGGTCGATGCGGCAGATCTGGTGCACCTCCTCGAGCGAGGTGTCCATGCGGATCGCCTGGGCCACCATCCGCAGCCGGTCGGGCGTCGGCGTGCCGAGGGCGGCGCGGATGGCGTTCTTGTTTTCCGACGGGTCGCCGTCGGGATCGTGGCCGGGGATCTCGATCTCGTCGAGGCCGGTGAGCCCCGTCTCGAGGCCGCGCAGCGCCTTTTGCAGGGATTCGGCGAAGGTGCGGCCGATGGCCATGACCTCGCCGACGGACTTCATGGCCGTGGACAGCACCGGCTCGGAGCCGGGGAATTTCTCGAAGGCGAAGCGCGGGATCTTGGTGACGACGTAGTCGATGGAAGGCTCGAAGGAGGCGGGGGTGGCGCCGCCGGTGATGTCGTTTTCGAGCTCGTCGAGCGTGTAGCCGACGGCGAGCTTGGCGGCGACCTTGGCGATCGGGAAGCCGGTCGCCTTGGAGGCGAGGGCAGAGGAGCGGGAGACGCGCGGGTTCATCTCGATGACGACCATGCGGCCGTCCGCCGGGTTGACGGCGAACTGGACGTTGGAGCCGCCGGTCTCTACCCCGATCTCGCGCAACACCGCGATCGAGGCGTTGCGCATCAGCTGGTATTCCTTGTCGGTCAGCGTCAGCGCCGGGGCGACGGTGATGGAATCGCCCGTGTGTACGCCCATCGGATCGATGTTCTCGATCGAGCAGATGATGATGCAGTTGTCCGCGTGATCGCGGACGACCTCCATCTCATATTCCTTCCAGCCGAGCACCGATTCCTCGATGAGGACTTCCGTGGTGGGGGAGGCGTCGAGGCCGCGCTCGACGATCTCGAAGAACTCGGAACGGTTGTAGGCGATGCCGCCGCCCGTGCCGCCGAGGGTGAAGGAGGGGCGGATGATGGCCGGCACGCCGATCTCGTCGAGGGCCTGGGCGGCGACGGCCATGGCGTGGTTCATGTAGCGCTGCTTGCGGTCGGCCTCGCCGAGCTGCCACTCGGTCTCGAGCGCGTCGAGGGCGGCGTCGAGTTCTTCGCCGGCATATTTCTCGCGCAGCCGGGCGCGCTCGGCCTCGTGCTTCTTGCGGTCGGCCTCTTTCGCCTCGGTGGCATTGGCGAGCATGGATTTCGGCGTTTCCAGCCCGATCTTCGCCATGGCTTCGCGGAACAGCGCCCGGTCCTCGGCCTTGTCGATGGCCTCGGCATTGGCGCCGATCATCTCCACGCCGTAGCGCTCCAGGATGCCCATGCGGCGCAGCGACAGCGCCGTGTTGAGCGCGGTCTGTCCGCCCATGGTGGGCAGCAGCGCGTCCGGACGCTCCTTGGCGATGATCTTGGCCACCACCTCCGGCGTGATCGGCTCGATGTAGGTTGCGTCGGCCAGCTCAGGATCGGTCATGATGGTGGCCGGGTTCGAATTGACCAGAATGACGCGGTAACCTTCCGCCTTCAGCGCCTTCACGGCCTGTGTGCCGGAATAATCGAATTCGCAGGCCTGGCCGATGATGATGGGGCCGGCCCCGATGATCAGGATCGACTTGATGTCGGTGCGTTTGGGCATGGAATGTCCGTTCGTGCTCGGGCCTGCGTCCACCCTGCAAGATTGCATGGCGGGCAGTGGAAATACGATTTGAGGCTAGGCGGGCCTTATAGGCAAGGAAAACGGGCGACGGAACCCCGAAAATGCATTGGGCACAGCCGGATGGGCGGCGGTGGTTTCGTGCAGCACGCTTTTTCCCGGACCGAACTTCGGCTACCCTGCGTCCGCATAGCTGCGCAGCGACCTGAACGCCGCACGGCGGGCGGGCAGGCGCGAGCCTCAAGGGGGACCATCATGCATGCAGTTCGGTTTGCGGCCGTTGCCGCAGGGTTGGTCGTTTGGGCCGCGGCGGTGTCTCTATGGGCGCCGGGTGCTGCGTTCGCGGCCGGGACCGACGTGGAAGGCAGCGCCGACTACCCCGATATCGGCCGCTTCGAAGGCGCCTGGATCACGCGCTACGATGTCAAGGATTTCGACGAATACTGGTTGGCGTCGGGACCCGTGCAAAAGGCCGAGCGAGGGGAAGGCACCATGCTCGAAGGCCGCGTGGTGCGCATCGGCTACCGGGTGCCCGCCGGCCCGTCGGTGCTGGAGGTCGCCCGCAACTACGAGAACCGGTTGACGGAAGCGGGTTACGAAATCCTCCACACCTGCCGCGACAAGGAGTGCGGCGGTTATAATTTCCGCTACTACGGCACCGAGGTGCTGCCGGCGCCGGCGATGACCGTCGATCTCGGCGATTTCCGCTATATCGCGGCGGTCAAGAAGGGCGATCCCACCGTTCATGCGGCGATCCTCGTCAGCATCAACAATGGCGAGGTGCTCAACCAGGTGATGGTGGTGGAGACCGGCGCGATGGAAGACCGCATGGTCGATGCCAAGGAAATGGCGCAGTCCATCTCCGATACCGGCAAGATCGCCATCTACGGCATCCTGTTCGACCTCGACAAAGCGGACATCAAGCCGGAAAGCAGGCCCGCCCTCGACCAGATCGCCGAGCTCATGAAGAACAAGCCGGAGCTGAGCATCCTCGTGGTCGGCCACACCGACAACCAGGGCAGCATGGAGTACAATCTGGACCTCTCCATGCGCCGGGCGCGGGCCATCGTCGCGGAACTGACCGGCGCATACGGCGTTGCCGCCGATCGCCTGAGCCCCGCCGGTGCGGGTTTCCTTTCACCGGTCGCAAGCAACCGGACCGACGCCGGGCGGGCGGAAAACCGGCGCGTGGAACTGGTGGAACGGTAGGTTTCCGCGCCAGAAGGCGGACCGGGCCCGCCCTTACGCTCCGGACAGTTCGCCGACCGCGCCCTTGCCTGGTGGCGGAAGGGTTATCGCGGTGGCGATGATCGGATCGAGCAGGCCGGGGAAGCGGGCGTCGAGATCGGCGCGGCGCAGCGAGATGAGGCGCGAGGTGCCACGCGGCTCCACGCGCACGATGCCCGCCTCGCGCATCTTGCCGATGTGATAGGTGAGGTTCGACTTCGACGTCAGGCCGAGGAAATGCGAGCAGGTGAGCGCCTTGCCCTCCTGCCGGGCCAGGTCGCCGAGGATGGCAAGCCGCGTGGGATCTCCAAGGACGGCGAGGACCGTGGCGAGGTTGATCTCTTCGGTGGGCGGATGCGAAAGCATAGCGCTTCGAAAGTAATCCATCGCGCGGGCGATGCAAGCGGGCAGAGCAATTGCTCGAAGGCTTGGCGTCCTTCGGACTCTCCCTTGTCACCGTGCATCCCTCTCTCATAGGGACGGGCTATCGCATGTGGAAGGATCCGCTGCCGCGCTGACGCGCAAACGTCTCCGTCACCCCGGAAAGCCAAAGGCTTATCCGGGGTCTATTGGTCGGCGTATCGTGGGACAGGCCCCTTGAGTCATCTGACTTCACGTGTCGGGACCGCCAGTGCTTTCTGCGGAGACCGGCCGCGCCGCTCAATTGGGTCCCGGCTTGGCGCGGCTGGCGCCGCTTGGCCGGGATGACGCGGAGAAGGCACCGCTCCTTGCGCTCTCCGAAATCTCCATAGGCGTAGCCCTGCCTTTCAAGGGGAGATTGTGCGGGCCGCTTGCTTCGGCGCCAGCGGTTGTCCTTTCATCGGCCGGAGGGGTACGAGGCCTGTATGAAGTCTACGCGTATTACGCATGCCTCTGGCAGGAGGCTGCAGGAGCTGACGGGAGGCGGTTGACGGCGGGAAGGGTTTTGGACAATAGTTCAATGACTTTTGAACAATGAAAGCCAGTCCATGGACAAGCGTCTCTTTCTGCTCGCGCTCGGTGCATTTGTGACCAGCACCGTCGCCTTCGTCTTCGCGGGCCTCCTGCCACTGATCGCCGAGGATGTCGGTGTGACGGTGGCCCAGGCGGGCTATCTCGTCTCCGCCTTCTCGCTGGCTTATGCGATCGGGACGCCGGTGCTTTCGACACTGACGGGCGCGATGGACCGCCGGCGGGTGATCGCCCTGGCGCTCGTCTTCTTCGTCGCGGGCAACCTTGCCGCGGCGCTGAGCGGGCGCGTGCCGACGTTGCTCGCCGCACAGATCGTCATGGGCATGGCGGCGGGACTCTTCGCGGCCACGGCGCAGGCGACTGCGGTCTTCCTG
>NZ_JBHSUM010000176.1:0-8212 GCF_042660605.1 Nitratireductor sp. GCM10026969 | reverse complement strand
AGGCGCTGCGCTTTGCCGCGCCGGGGCTGCCGCTGCTCGAGCTGCCGGCGTGGGACTGCCTGCCCTATGACCGGGTTTCGCCGGGTGCCGATGCAGCCGCCAGACGCCTCGATGCGCTGTCGGCCATGGCTTCGCTCAGGCGCAAACCGCATCGCGCCATCGTGCTCGTCACGGCCAATGCGCTCCTGCAGCGCATGCCGCCGGTCGACCGGATCGCGGCGCAGGGGTTCCGTGCCAAGCCGGGCAATCAGGTCGATATGGAGGCGCTGATCGCGCGTCTCGAAATGGGCGGCTTCGAGCGTGTGCCCACCGTCCGCGATGTCGGCCAGTTCGCCGTGCGCGGCGGTATTCTCGACCTTTTCGCGCCGGGCTGGGACGATGCGCTCCGGCTCGATTTCTTCGGTGACACGCTGGAATCCATCCGCACCTTCGACGTGGCGAGCCAGCGCACCACCGGACAGAGGCCCGAGGTTTCGCTTCAGGCGATGAGCGAGGTGACGCTCACGCCGGAGACCATCAGCCGTTTCCGCCGCAACTATATCGAAGCCGTCGGCGCGCCCTCGCGCGACGACGCGCTCTACGCGGCGGTCTCCGAAGGGCGGCGCTACTCCGGTATGGAGCACTGGTTGCCGTTGTTCTACGAGGGGCTCGAGACGCTCTTCGATTATCTGCCGGAGGCCCCGGTGGTCTTCGACCATCTGGCGAAGGAGGCGATCGGCGAGCGCCATGCGCTCGTTCTCGATCACTATGATGCGCGCAAGCGGCAGATGGAGAGTGCGGGGCTCGGCGAGGCGGTGCCCTACAAGCCCATCGCGCCGTCGAGCCTCTATCTCACGCCGGAGGAGATCACCGAGGCCGCCGAAGCGCGCCGGCTCGTCCGCTTCACGCCGTTCGCCACGCCGGAGGAGGGCGGAAAGGTCGTTCATGCCGGTGCCCAGGCCGGCTACAATTTCGCCGAGGAACGTGCCGACCCCAACGCCAATGTCTTCGATCACGTGGTCAGGCACATCGGCGCCTTGCGCGCCGGCGGCAAACGGGTGCTGATCGCCGGCTGGAGCGAGGGATCGGCCGACCGCCTCGGCCAGATCCTCGCCGAGCACGGGCTGGGCAATGTCGTGCGCGTGCAGGATATCTCGGAACTCTCCGGGCTCGAGGCGGGACAGGCCGCGCTCGGCATTCTGCCCCTGGAGGCGGGATTCGAGACCGGGCGGCTCGCCGTCATCGCCGAGCAGGACATCCTGGGCGACCGCCTCGTGCGGCGCTCGAAGCGGCGCAAGAAGGCGGCCGACTTTATCTCCGAGGTCAACGCGCTTTCGGAAGGCGACATCGTCGTCCACACCGATCACGGCATCGGCCGCTTCGTCGGCCTCAAGACCATCGAGGCGGCTGGCGCGCCGCACGAATGCCTGGAATTGCGCTATGCGGGCGATGACCGGCTGTTCTTGCCGGTCGAGAACATCGAGCTTTTGTCCCGCTACGGCTCCGATGCGGCCGAAGCCGTGCTCGACAAGCTCGGCGGCGTAGCATGGCAGTCACGCAAGGCAAAGCTCAAGAAGCGGCTCCTGGAGATGGCGGGCCAGCTCATCCAGCTTGCGGCCGAGCGGCAGATGCGCCCGGCAACCAAGCTCTTGCCGCCGGATGGGCTTTACGGCGAGTTTGCCGCCCGCTTCCCCTACGACGAAACGGACGACCAGCAGAACGCCATCGATGCCGTTCTCGATGATTTCAGCTCGGGTCGGCCGATGGACCGGCTGGTGTGCGGCGATGTCGGTTTCGGCAAGACGGAAGTGGCGCTGAGGGCGGCGTTCGTCGCGGCGATGGAAGGGCTTCAGGTGGCCGTCGTGGTGCCGACGACACTGCTCGCCCGCCAGCATTACAAGACCTTCGCCGAGCGCTTCGCCGGCCTTCCGGTACGGGTGCGCCAGGCTTCGCGCCTGGTCGGCTCCAAGGAGCTGTCGCAGACCAAGAAAGGGCTTGCCGATGGCACGGTGGATATCGTCGTCGGCACCCACGCGCTGCTCGGCTCCTCGGTCACCTTCAACAACCTGGGTCTGCTCATCATCGACGAGGAGCAGCATTTTGGCGTGAAGCACAAGGAGCGGCTGAAGGAACTGAAGAGCGACGTGCATGTGCTGACCCTTTCGGCCACGCCCATTCCACGCACGCTTCAGCTGGCGCTGACGGGCGTGCGCGAGCTGTCGCTCATTGCCACGCCGCCGGTCGACCGCATGGCGGTACGCTCCTTCATCTCGCCCTTCGACCCGCTGGTCATCCGCGAAACGCTCCTGCGCGAGCGCTATCGCGGCGGACAGAGCTTTTATGTCGTCCCCCGCATCTCCGACCTTGCCGAGGTGCACCAGTTCCTGGCCGAACAGGTGCCGGAACTGAAGGTGGCCACGGCGCACGGCCAGATAGCGTCAGGCGAGCTCGACGACATCATGAACGGCTTCTATGACGGGCAGTACGACGTGCTCCTGTCGACGACCATCGTCGAATCCGGTCTCGACATTCCCACCGCCAACACGCTGATCGTGCATCGGTCGGATATGTTCGGCCTTGCACAGCTTTATCAGTTGCGCGGCCGCGTCGGCCGCTCCAAAGCGCGCGCCTACGCGCTTTTCACGCTCCCGGCCAACAAGAAGCTGACCGCCACCGCCGAGCGGCGACTGAAGGTGCTGCAGTCCCTCGACACACTGGGCGCGGGCTTCCAACTCGCCAGCCACGACCTCGACATTCGCGGCGCCGGCAACCTGCTTGGGGAGGAGCAGTCGGGGCATATCAAGGAGGTGGGCTACGAGCTTTACCAGCAGATGCTGGAAGAGGCCGTGGCCGAGCTGCGCGGCACGGGCGAGGCGGCCGACACCGGCTGGTCGCCGCAGATCACGGTCGGCACGGCGGTGATGATCCCGGAGGAATACGTGCCGGACCTGCAGCTTCGCCTCGGGCTCTACCGCCGCCTCGGCGAACTGGAGAGCGCGGAGGAGATCGACGCCTTCGGTGCCGAGCTCATCGACCGTTTCGGCCCGCTGCCCGAAGAAGTGCAGCATCTGTTGAAGATCGTCTTCATCAAGGCGCTGTGCCGCCGCGCAAACGTGGAAAAGCTCGATGCGGGCCCGAAAGGCGTCGTCATCGCCTTCCGCAATCAGAACTTCCCCGAGCCGGCCGGTCTCGTCCGCTTCATCGCAGAGCAGGGCGTGCTCGCCAAGATCCGGCCGGACCAGAGTGTCGTCTTCATGCGTGACTGGCCGACGGCCGAAAAGCGGCTGGCGGGCGCTGCCACTGTCATGACGCAGTTGGTCAGGTTGGCGGAGAAGAAGGCAGCGTAAGGGACTCGTCTTGCAGTCCGGGATGAAGGTGTGAGCTGAAATCCCGTCCCCTGACCGTTGATTTTTTTCGACTAATCCATGTTGGGATCGTCCAGCTCCCCCCGCGCCTTGGCAGACCGCACCTGTGCGATGGCATCGGCCAGCCGTTCTGGCGGTTGCGCGCCCATGATGGCGTAACGACCTTCCAGAAGAAAGCACGGCACGCCGGTGACACCCATATGCTGGGCGGTCGCGATCTCGGTCTTTACTTCCTCCGCATCGGCTGGCGTGGGAAGCAGGGTCTCGGCTGCCGAGGTATCCATTCCGGCTTCGCGGGCGGCGTCCAGAAGGGTCGGGGCGGCACCGATATCGGCCCCTTCCTCGAAGTAGAGCCGGAACAAACGGGCGACCAGCCGCCCTTGCACATCCGTGCCCTCGGCCGCCGCCCAGCGGATCAGGCGGTGAGCATCGAGCGTGTTGGGCGTGATGCGTATCGCCTCGAAGGCGAAAGCGATTCCCGCCGCCGCTCCGATCTCGCGCAGGCGCTCGTGCATGGCATCGATGCGTTCGCGGCTGCCGAACTTGTCCAGCAGGTATGTATCCCGGTCTCGGCCCCCGGGAGGAATAGTCGGATCCAGCTGGTAGGGGCGCCAGGAGACCGACACCTTCGCGCCGCCCAACCGGACCAGCGCCCGTTGCAGGTTGCGCTGTCCGACATAGCACCACGGGCATACCACGTCCGAGACGACGTCAACCCGGATGTCTTCCTCGGATTCCATCGCTCATGCCTATTCCGGCTTGCGCCACCAGGTCGACAGGTCGTAACCGTTGAGCGGCGCGGTTTCGGGATGCTCCAGATAGTTCCAGTAGGCGATCCACTTCTGCGTATTGTGCTGCAGCGGCACGAGATACGCGCCAGACATCAAGAGCCGGTCGAGAGCACGGACGGCCGCAACGTAGATTTCCGCCTCGCGCGCATTGAGCATTGCCTCGATCATGGCGTCCACTGCCGGATCGGCCACCCCGGCAAGGTTGAACGAGCCTTCCACATCGGCCGAAGCGGAGCCCCAGCGGCCGATCTGCTCCGCCCCGGGGGACAGCGAGCCGGAGAAGCCGACCGGCGCGATGATCATGTCGAATTCGAAGCGCTGCTTGCGTTGCTGCATCTGCGAATCGTCCAGCATGCGCAGGCTCACCGCGATGCCGAGCTTGCGAAGCATGCGCTGGAAGACCGTCGCGAAGCGCTCCTGCTCGCTCGAGACGAGAAGGATCTCGAAGGTGAACGGCCGTCCCTGCGGATCCTTCAACATGTTCCCGTCAAGTGCGTAACCCGCTTCCTTAAGCATTGAAAATGCCTCGCGCAGGGTCTCGCGTTCGATTCCATGCGCCTTGTCGGCATCCTTGCCGTAGGTCCCGTCCATGACGGAGGGAAGGACCTTATCGGCATAGGGTTCCAGGAGTTTCTTCTCGATCGGCCCGGCAGGGCGCCCGAGCGCGGACAGTTCCGAACCCTGCCAGTAACTCAGCGTGCGGCGGTACTTGCCATTGTAGAGGTTCGCGTTGACCCAGCCGAAGTCGTAGAGCATCGACAGGGCACGGCGGACCCTGGGATCTGTGAATTTCTCCCGACGCGTGTTGAAGACGAAGCCAAGGACCACCGGCGGAATCTTCGTTTCGAAGGACTCCAGAGCCACATCCCCGTTGTGCACGGCAGGGAAGTCGAAGTCGCGGGCGACCTCGTTAGGGCCGAGCCCGGTGTAGATCGCCCCGGCATAGGCGGAGCAGTTGCCCGCCTTGAACGCTTCGAACTGGGCGTTGCCGTTGAGGAAGTAGTCGATGGTGATGCGGTCGTAATTGGCAAAGCCGCGCATGGAGGGCACGTCCGCACCCCAGTAGTCGGGATCGCGCTTGAAGACGATGCGCTCGCCCGGCTTGACCGTCTCGATCGTGTAAGGGCCGCTGCCGATGACCGGCTTCAGCGTCGACTGGTTGAAGGTTTCGCGGTCGAAGCCGTGCGCCGGGATGACGGGCGTCATAGCGACGATCAGCGGAAATTCGCGGTCGGCCTTCTCGTTGAAGATGAAGCGCACGCTGCGCGCCCCGGTCTTCTCGATCTCTTCAATCCGGTCCATGCGGGTGCTGTAGGGCGGCCGCCCCTTTTCGGCGAAGGTCTCGTAGGTGAAGATGACGTCCTCAGGCGTTACCGGCTTGCCGTCGGACCATCGCGCGTCGGGATTGAGGTGGAATTCGGCGTAGCTGCGCTCCTCGTCCATCTCCACCGATTCCGCCAGAAGCCCGTAAAGCGAGAAGGGCTCGGCGTCGTTCCGGCGCATCAGTGGCTCGAACACGAGGTTGCCGAAGATGGTGTCGATCACGCCGCGCGCGGTCGTGCGCATGCTTTTGAGAATGAAGGGGTTCAGGTTGTCGAACGAGCCGACGACGCAATAGGTGATCGCGCCCCCCTTGGGTGCTTCAGGGTCGGCATAGGGAAAGTGGTCGAAATCTGCGGGCAGGGCAGGCTCGCCGTTCATGGCGATCGCGTGGGCAGGGGCGCTGCCGGCCAGCGCCTGTCCGGCGCCCATAGCAAGCCCGATCGCCATCAAAATCGAAAGCGAGACCATGCGGGACATCGTTGCGGGACCTCGTGTGGAACGTGGTGCTGATTCGGGCAGATGAAGCTCTTCTCACCTCGGCGGCTACCTTTGTCCATGTCCTGGACCGTATCAAGGCATTCGCTTGATTTTTGGAAGAAGGCGGGTGCGGCACTGGATTTCAAAGCCGGGCCGTTGTAACACGCCCGCGAGCCTTGCTATCGCCGCATTCGGCCAACAGGAAACGGTGCCGGGCGCAGCCTGGTGGCCGTGAATTCGAGAGGAACAGGAAGCGAAATGATGAGCCTGAAAGCAAGAGCGAACCGCACGGCGACCGCTTTGTTCGGTGCGCTCGGCGTGGCCGTCGCCGGCTATGGCGGCGCCGCGATGGCGCAGCAGCAGGGGGATCAGCCGCCGCAGGGTTGGTTCAAGGCGTGCACCAAGCAGGAAGAGGTCGATGTCTGCAACGTGCAGTTCCTGCGCCGGGCCGGAACCGGCCAGCTGGTGACGAGCGTCAACCTGATCGAGGTCGAGGGCAAGGTGAACCGGCGCGTGCTGCAGATCGCGGTGCCGACCGGCCGCCTGATTCCGCCGGGAATCGGCCTGCAGATCGATGGCGGATCCACCCAGAAGATCGACTACGCCGTTTGCGTTCCCGACCGCTGCGTGGCCGAGGCGCAGCTTAACGACGAGATCGTCAGTTCCTTCAAGCGCGGTTCCGAGCTGACGCTTACCTCGGTGAATTTCCAGAACCAGCCGAACCCGGTCAACATCACCCTGCAGGGCTTTACCGACGCCTATGACGGAGAGCCGTTGCAGCAGGACGATCTGGACGACCGTCAGCGCAAGCTGGAGGAATACGTCAACAAGAATACCGAGGAGTTCGCCGACCGTCTGCGCCAGGCCCAGGAAAGGGCGAAGCAGGATTCGGAATAGGGACGCTTCAACGAGACGGATACGAATGCGAAACAGGGCCCGAAAGGGCCCTGTTTTCGTTTCCGCAGCGGTGCGCCTTACTCAATGATGATGGCGCTGGCGCGGTTCGTAGCGTCCGTCGGCCGTCTCCACGAACAGTTCGGAAAGCTGTGGATGACGAACGGGTTCGCCCGACTCGTCTTCCAGCAGGTTCTGTTCGGATACGTAGGCGACGTATTCCGTCTCCTCGTTCTCGGCGAGGAGGTGGTAAAACGGCTGCTTTTTCGACGGTCGCACCTCGGCCGGAATGGCTTCGTACCATTCCTCGGTGTTGGCGAATTCCGGATCGACGTCGAAGATCACCCCGCGGAAGGGGAAGAGCCGGTGCCGGACCACCTGGCCGATGGAAAATTTCGCTGTTCTCATCTTTTGCATCGCATTTGCCCTTGCCTTCATATGTGGCGCAGCTTTGCACGTAATTCAATCCCGCCGCGAAGGGCGGCTCAGGAACGGCGGGCAAAGGGCGGCAGGAGTGCGGCGAGGCCGCTGCCCGGACGCATGCCCTCGCGCATGAAGAAACCGCGCAGGAGGGGCATGCTGTCGAGAAGTCCGAGACCGGCGCTGCGCGCGAGCTGGGCGGGAAGCAGAGACGTGAGAAGGGAGGCGTTGAAGAGGTTGACCACGCGGCTGCGCGCCGTGATGTCGGGCCGGCGACGCGCATCGTAGCGCTCGAGCGCGGCCGGCGCGCCGGGATCCTGTCCATGTGCGTGGACGATTCGGGCAAGCTCTGCCACGTCCCGCAGACCCAGATTAAGGCCCTGTGCGGTAATCGGTGGGAAAACATGCGCCGCTTCACCGACGAGCGCGATCCGTCGGGCGGCGAAGCGGGCCGGCAGGGCCGTCGAGAGCGGATAGACCTGGCAGCCGGGCTCCACCGCAACCCTGCCGAGAATGGACTGCAACTGCCGTTCCAGGCGCTCGGAAAGGGCGGTCTCGTCGAGCGTTTTCAAGGTTTCGGCATTGGCGGGCTGCATCACCCAGACGAGGCTGGAGCGGAAGCCGCCCGGCAAGGGAACCTGTGTGCAAGGTCCGTGCTCGGTGTGGAACTCCGTCGAGGTGAAGCCGTGGTGCCGTGTATGGCCGAAATTCAGCACCAGCGCGCTTTGCGGGAGGGGGCGGGTCCGGGTGGCGATACCAGCGGCCTCCCGGGCCGGTGATTTGCGGCCGTCGGCCGCCACCGCCAGGACGGCGCGGACCGTCGTCGCGTCCGCCAGCCTTGCGGTGACGGAGTCTGCAGCGGGCTGCCAGTGCTCGACCATGCATTCGTGCCAGCGGATGCCCGGCTCCGCGCGCGCCCGCTCCGCCAGCGCCCGGTTGAGCGCCGCGTTCGGGATGTTGAAG
>NZ_JBHSUM010000175.1:0-8222 GCF_042660605.1 Nitratireductor sp. GCM10026969 | reverse complement strand
GCCACGGCCGCGCCGGCGCCGATAGCCACCTGGCGCTGCCGCGCGTCGAAGCTTCGCTGGAGGCGCTGCGCGCCCGTGACTTCGTGCCCTTCAAGGCGTTGAACGACCTGCCCATGGCGATGACGGCGCATGTCGTCTATTCGGCAATCGATCCCGAGCATCCGTCCACCACCTCATCCCGCGTGATAGAGGACATCATCCGCGGCGAAATCGGCTTCGACGGGCTCCTGATGAGCGACGACATCTCGATGAAGGCACTTTCTGGGGATTACGGCGCGCGCACGTCGGCGATCCTTGCAGCCGGCTGCGATGTCGTCCTTCATTGCAACGGCGCGATGGCCGAGATGCGGGCCGTCGCCCAACGAACGCCGGCTTTGTCCGGCAAGGCTCTGCTGCGCGCGGAGCGGGCCCTTGCCGCGGCGGGCGTCGGAGAACGCATGGACGAGACCGCGTTGCGAGCGGAGTTTTTATCGCTCATCACCGCCGCGGTTTAGACGCGACGAGAAGGAAACGGCTGAAATGGCCGAGGCGAAACAGAAAGCGGAAGACCAGGACGGGGCGGGCAAACCCATCCCCATGGACAAGCTGTGGGCGCCCGAGAGCGAGGAGCGGGGCGTCTCCGAACCGGCCTTGACTGTCGATGTCGAGGGCTTCGAGGGGCCGCTGGACCTGCTCCTGCATCTGGCGCGCAACCAGAAGGTGGATCTTTCGCGCATTTCCGTCCTGGCGCTCGCGGAGCAATATCTTCAGTTCATCGAACGCGTGCGGCAGATGCGTCTGGAGCTTGCCGCCGACTATCTCGTGATGGCGGCCTGGCTCGCCTACCTCAAGTCGCGCCTGCTCATCCCCAAGCAGCAGGATGACGAGGAGCCTTCCGGCGAAGAAATGGCGGCGCTCCTGCAATTCCGCCTGAAGCGGCTGGAGGCGATGCGCGATGCGGCGGCGCGGCTCGTCAACCGCAACCGGCTGGGACGGGACGTGTTCGCCCGCGGCATGCCCGAGCCGGTGGTCGTCCAAAAGCGAAGCGACTATTCGGCAACGCTCTACGACCTGTTGACCGCCTATGCCGGCCAGCGCCAGCGCCGCGCCATCACCAGCGTCCAGATCGCCAAGCGCGGGGTGTGGTCGCTGAAGCAGGCGCGCGAGATCCTGATCCGCCTGATCGGCGAGTTCTCGGAATGGACGACGCTCGACCGGTTTCTCATCGCCTATCTGACACAGCCCGAGGATCGGCGCACCGCGGTCGCCAGCACCTTCGCCGCCTCCCTCGAACTGGTGCGCGAGGGCACACTGCAGATCCGCCAGCACGAGCCCTTCGCGCCGCTTTACATGCGCAATGCCGCCGAGGCAGCCCACCAAGAGCGGAAGACCCCATGAACGACAGCGGCAACGTGGTTCCATTCCGTGCCGAGGACGAGGGACCGGCAGGGGAGGTCGATCGGCAGGCGGAAGGGCATGGCATTTCCTTCGCCGAAGCAAAGCGCATGGCCGAAGCGCTGGTCTTCGCCAGTGCCGAGCCCGTCTCCTCCAAGGCGCTCGCCGCGCGGCTGCCGGACGGTCTCGACATCGGCGCGGTCATGGAGGAGTTGAAAAGCGATTATGCCAGCCGGGGCGTCAATCTGGTGCGAGTGGCGGACTGCTGGGCCTTCCGCACGGCCGGTGATCTCGCCTTTCTGCTCAGCCGCGACGCGGTGCAGCAGAAGAAGCTCTCGCGCGCGGCGCTGGAGATGCTGGCGGTCATCGCCTATCACCAGCCGGTCACGCGCGCCGAGATCGAGGAGATCCGCGGCGTGGAGACCTCCAAGGGCACGCTGGATACGCTGCTGGAGACCGGCTGGATCCGGATGCGTGGACGCCGGCGCACGCCGGGGCGCCCCGTTACCTACGGGACGACGACCGAATTCCTGGATCATTTCGGACTGGAGGAATTGCGCGACCTGCCGGGGCTGGACGAACTCAAGGGCGCGGGACTGCTTTCGGCACGCATGCCGTCCAATTTCTCCGTTCCACAGCCGCCGACCGACGGCGATGCTCTCGCGGAAGACGAGGATCCGCTGACCGATATCGATCTGGAGGAACTCGGTCTGTTGACACCCCGTGCCGAGGATGATTGATCGCTTCCGGCGCAGGCGCGCGGGCAGAGGCGAGAACCCGGGGAAATGAGCGGAACGAGCGAAAAGCCGGCACGGGTGACCGCCGGGGTCACCTTCGGCGCCAGGCTTGCCTTCGAGCAAATCCATCACCGCTTCGCGTCCGACCAGGTCACGCTCCAGGATGTCTCCCTCGTCGCCGAGCCGGGGGAGGTTCTGTGCCTGCTTGGGCCGTCGGGGTCTGGCAAGACGACGCTTCTGCGCATTGCCGCGGGAATCGAGAGCCAGAGTGCGGGGCGGGTGCTTCTCAACGAGCGCGAAATCGCCGGTCCGAACGTGTTCCTCCCGCCGGAGCAACGCTCGATCGGGCTGGTGTTCCAGGATTTTGCGCTTTTCCCGCATCTCACCATCCTGGACAATGTCCGCTTCGGGCTGACGGCCCTTTCGCGCGAGGAGGCGAGGAACGAGGCGATGGCCGCGCTTTCGCGCGTGGGGCTGGAATCCTACGCCGGCGCCTATCCGCATGTCCTTTCGGGCGGCGAGCAGCAACGCGTGGCGCTGGCCCGTGCGCTCGCGCCGCGCCCGGCGGTGCTTTTGATGGACGAGCCGTTCTCGGGCCTCGACTCCCGGCTCAAGGACACGGTGCGCGCCGAAACGCTGGCCATCCTGCGGCAGAGCCGGGCGACGGCGATCGTCGTCACCCACGACGCGGAGGAGGCGATGCGCATGGGCGACCGCATCGCGCTTTTGCGCAGCGGGCAGTTGATCCAGACGGGGACGGCGGAGGAGCTCTACCTCCAGCCGGCGGATCTTTTCGTCGCCGGCTTTTTTTCCGAGCTCAACCTGTTCGGCGCGCGCGTGGCGGGCGGTGCCGCCGACACGCCGCTTGGCCGGTTTGCGGCGCCAGGGCTCGACGAGGGTGCTGCCGTGACGGTGGCTGTCCGTCTGTCGGGGCTGGAACCCTGCGCGGAGGAGGATGGCGTGGCCGCACGCATCCTGTCGCGGCGCTTCCTGGGAGTGGTGGAACTGCTCGAACTTGGGGTCGAGGGAGTCGACGAGCACCTGCGGGCGCGCGTGCGCTGCGGGCTGCTTCCCCCCGGTATTCGCGACATTTTTCTGAAAGTGCGTCCGCGCGACGTTCTTGTGTTTGAAAGACAGAGCGAAAGCGCATAAATCAGGTAACAACCTCAGGAAACGGGCAGAGATATCATGGGTTCCTTTTCAATCTGGCACTGGCTTATCGTGCTTGTGGTCGTTTTGCTCCTTTTCGGCCGGGGCAAGATCCCCGAGCTGATGGGCGACATGGCCAAGGGCATCAAGAGCTTCAAGAAGGGCATGGCCGATGACGAGGCCGCCGACGAGCCGAAGACGGTGGAGCACCGCTCCGAGGAGTCGGTGAACGGCGCCAAGGAAAAGGCAAGCAAGTCGTCCTGATTTTGGCGCGGCCGGACCGCATCCTCGGAACAACGCTCGATGTTTGATTTCGGATGGCCTGAACTTCTCGTCATCGCGATTGTGCTGATCGTGGTGGTGGGGCCGAAGGACCTGCCGCGCGTCCTGCGCGGCTTCGGCCGCACGACGAGCAAGCTCAAGGTGATGGCGGGCGATTTTCGCAAGCAGTTCGACGAAGCGCTGCGCGAGGCGGAGCTCGACGATGTGAAGGGGCTTGCCGATGAGGCGCGCAAGCTCGATCCGCGGCGGGAAATCCGCAAGCACATGGAGCCGCTGAACCAGGTCGGCCGCGACATTCGCAGCGGCCTCGATGATGCTACGAAGCCCAAGGCCAAGGAGGCGACCGGCGATACGGCCCAAGAGAGCGCACCGGCCAAGACCGGCGCGACCGCCATTGCGGGCGAGGACTCCAAGGCCGCGAAGTCCGTGTCGGCCAAAAACACGGCGGCCGCCAAACCCGCGGCCGGCAAGAAGGCGTCGTCCACCAAGCCGGCCGCGGCGAAGAAGGCATCCGGCGAGCCGGTGTCGCAGGGCAAGGCACCCGGCAAATCCGCCGCCACCACAAAAACCGCTGCGAAGCGACCCGCGCCGAAATCCACCGCGGGCAAGAAGAAAACGACGGGAACCGCGCCGTGAGCGCCAAGAACGACGACGACATCGATAAGTCCTCCGCGCCGCTGATGGACCATCTCATCGAGCTGCGCTCACGGCTGATCTGGGCGATTGCCGCTTTTTTCGTGGCGTTTCTGGTGTGTTTCTTCTTCGCCAAGGAGATCTTCAACCTCCTGGTGATTCCCTTCCAATGGGCGAGCGACTGGGCCGGGCTCGATTCGGAGCAGGTCGATCTTATTTATACCGCCCCGCAGGAGTTCTTCTTCACCCAGATCAAGCTCGCCATGTTCGGCGGGCTGGTGCTGGCGTTCCCGATCATCGCTTTGCAGGTCTACAAATTCGTGGCGCCGGGGCTCTACCGCAACGAGCGGCGCGCTTTCCTGCCGTTCCTGGTGGCCTCGCCGGTCCTCTTCCTCATCGGCGGCGCGCTCGTCTATTTCTTCTTCACGCCGATGGTAATGTGGTTCTTCCTGTCGATGCAGCAGGTGGGGCCCGACAACGAAATCCACATCTCGCTCCTGCCGCGCGTGTCCGAATATCTCGGGCTTATCATGACGCTCATCCTGTCCTTCGGCCTGGTCTTCCAGCTGCCGGTGGTCACGACGCTGATGGCGCGGGTGGAACTGCTTACCTCCCAGGGGCTTGCCGACAAGCGCAAATACGCCATCGTCGCCGCCTTCGTGGTGGCGGCAGTGCTCACGCCGCCCGATCCGGTCAGCCAGATCGGTCTTGCGCTTCCCACCATCCTTCTCTACGAGATTGCCATCTGGAGCGCCCGTATGGTGGAGCGCAGACGCGAGAGGGACAGGGCGGCGCGGCAGGCCGCGGAAGAGGAGGCCGATTCGGCGGCAGGCGGTTCGGAGACGAGCGCCAGCACCGGTTCCGCTTCCTAAATCCTTCGTCTTCGCGTTCTGTCGCGGGCGGTTGTCATTCGCACGCCCGGAAGCCGAACATGCTCGATATCAGATGGATTCGCGAAAACCCCGAAGCCCTTGCCGACGCGCTGAGGAAGCGCGGGCATTCGGCGGAGGAGGCGACGTCCATCGTCGAGGCCGTGATCCTGGCCGACGAGGCAAGACGTGCGCATCTGGGCCGGTTGCAGGAGGCGCAGGAGCGCCGTAACGCCGCCTCCCGTGAAATCGGTATCGCCATGCGCGCGGGGGAGAAGGAAACGGCCGAAAGGTTGAAGGCCGAGGTCGCGGAGCTGAAAAGCTTCGTCCAGAACGGAGAGGCGGAAGAGCGCCGGCTGGACGCCGAACTTCGCGACCGGCTCGCCGGCATCCCCAACCTGCCGCTGGACGATGTCCCGGTCGGCGCCGACGAGAGCGACAATGTCGAGATCCGCAAGGCCGGCGAGACCTTCCGGCCGAACTGGGCGCGCGAGCATTTCGAGCTTGGCGAGGCGCTCGGCCAGATGGATTTCGAGCGTGCGGCGAAGCTGTCTGGCAGCCGCTTCACCGTGCTTTCCGGACAGCTTGCGCGGCTGGAGCGCGCGCTCGGGCAGTTCATGCTCGACCTGCACACGAACGAGCACGGCTATACGGAGGTTCAGCCGCCGCTTCTGGTGCGCGACGAGGCGCTGTTCGGCACGGGGCAGCTGCCGAAGTTCGCGGAGGACCTGTTCCAGGCCGGGGAGAGCCATTGGCTCATCCCCACTGCCGAAGTCCCGCTCACCAATCTCGTGCGCGAGGAGATCCTGGAATCCGGCCAACTCCCGCTGCGCTTCACCGCGCTCACGCCCTGCTTCCGCTCCGAAGCCGGTTCGGCGGGGCGGGACACACGCGGCATGCTGCGCCAGCACCAGTTCTACAAGGTCGAGCTGGTCTCGATCACCGATGCCGAGAGCTCGCTCGACGAGCACGAGCGCATGACGGAGTGCGCCGAGACGGTCTTGAAGAAGCTCGGCTTGCCGTTCCGCACCGTGATCCTGTGCACCGGCGACATGGGCTTCGGCGCGCGCAAGACCTATGACATCGAGGTGTGGCTGCCAGGGCAGGGCGCGTATCGCGAGATCTCCTCCTGCTCGGTTTGCGGCGACTTCCAGGCGCGGCGCATGAACGCGCGCTACCGGCTGCCCGACGAGAGGCAGCCGCATTTCGTCCACACGCTGAACGGTTCCGGCGTCGCGCTCGGCCGGGCGCTGATCGCCGTCATGGAGAACTACCAGAACGAGGACGGAAGCATTTCCATTCCCGACGTCCTGCAGCCCTATATGGGCGGGATGCAACGAATCGAGGCGGCGAAAGGCTAGGCACAGTGCGCATACTTCTGACCAATGACGACGGCATCCATGCCGAGGGGCTCCAGGTTCTGGAGCGGATCGCGCGCACGCTCTCCGACGATGTCTGGGTGGTCGCGCCGGAGACCGACCAATCCGGGTTCGCGCATTCGCTGTCGCTTTCGGAGCCCCTGCGCATGCGCAAGATCGACGACCGCCATTTCGCGCTGCGCGGCACGCCGACCGACTGCGTCATCATGGGCGTGCGCAGGGTGATGGACTCCCCGCCCGACCTGATCCTGTCCGGCGTCAACAACGGCACCAACGTGGCCGACGACCTGACCTATTCCGGCACGGTGGCGGGTGCCATGGAAGGTACGCTTTTGGGTATCCGCTCGATCGCGCTCAGCCAAGCCTACGATTTTTCCGACGACATTCGCTATATCCCATGGGACACGACCGAGGCGGTCGCGCCGGCCCTCCTGAAGAAGCTGGTCGGCACCGAACTGCCGCGCGGCGTCTTCCTCAACGTGAACTTCCCCAACTGCCGGCCCGAGGAGGTGAAGGGCACGGTGGTGACGGCGCAGGGCAAGCTTGTGCACGGGCTGTGGATCGACGAGCGCCGGGACGGCCGCGGCTTTCCGTACTATTGGCTGCGCTTCGGTCCCAAGGAGGAGGAGGTGCGCGAGGGCAGCGACCAGGCCGCTGTGCGCGACGGCCGGGTTTCAGTCACCCCGCTTCACCTCGATTTGACGGCGCACGAGGTCCGGGAGAGGCTGGCAAAGGCGATTCTGTGACGGGGACGGGCCAGGATCAACGCGAGGACTTTGCCGCTTTCATGCTGCGCATGCGCGCCCGCGGCGTGACCTCGAACGAGCTTTTCTCGGCGATGGAGGCCATCCCGCGCACCGGCTTCGTGTCCGCCGAGTGGCAGCGATGGGTGTGGTCCAACCGCACGGTGCCCATTCAGTGCGGCGAGACGCTCGAGGGCTGCGATTTGCAGGCGGCGATGATTCATGCGCTCGAACTCAATCCGGATGTGCGCGTCCTGGAGATCGGCACCGGCTCGGGCTACACCGCGGCGGTGATGGCGCGGCTCGCCGGGCGCGTGCTCACCGTGGATCGCTACAAGACTCTGGTCGAGCAGGCGCGCCTGCGCCACGAAGGCTTTGGCCTGACGAATGTCTTCACCCGGCAGGCGGACGGGTCCGACGGCGTCGCCGACGGCCCGTTCGACCGCATCATCGTATGGGCCGCATTTGACGAGGCTCCCCGCCGCTTCGCGGACTTCCTGGCAAGCGGCGGCATGATGATCGCGCCCGTCGGCCCGCCGGAGGACGTGCAGATGATGACGCGTTTCGTGAAGGTGGGCAGCCGGTTCGAGCGCACCGATCTCGAGCCCGTGCGTCTCCAGCCGCTCATTGAGGGCGTCGCGCAGGCACTGTGAATGCGCCGACTTTCTCCAGCTTAACCGCCCAGTAACATTAACGCGTTCTAATCGGACCTGTACTCGCGTATTGGCCGCCGACGGCACGATGCGCAGATTCAACACCTGCAGAGTCCTTTGCGCGCCCTAAGGGTGCATGGCGCTGCAGGAACGGGACAAGTGCGGGTAGGTTCATGCGTTTCGGCATCACAGGACATTTCAGGAGCACGCTGGCGCGCGGAGCGGCGGCCGTCGTGCTCGGCGGACTGGCGGCTGGCTGCGGCGCGGGCGCCTCGAGCCTGACCGATGGCCTCGTCACCAATTCGACCACCTCGAGCAGGCCGGTTACGGTGGCCCAGGCCAACCAGCCCTATCCCGGCGACATGCAGGGCAGGCGCGCGCAGCCGAATTATGAGCGGGTCAT
>NZ_JBHSUM010000174.1:0-8284 GCF_042660605.1 Nitratireductor sp. GCM10026969 | reverse complement strand
CCGCTGGCGCGGCGTTTCGGGGCCGGGCTTCTGACACGGCTCGACCAGGCGCTGGGGCGTGCCGAGGAGGCGATCTCCCCGCGCCTGCCCGTGCCGCCGCTCTCGGCGGAGCGGCAACTGGCCGAACCGATGGTTTCGACCGATGGCATCGAGGTCCTCGCCCATACGCTCGCCGTCACGCTCAAGCAGGATCTCGAGCGTCGGGGGGAGGGGGCCGATGCGCTGCAGCTTTCGCTGTTCAGGGTCGACGGTGCGGTACACCGATATGTGGTCCGCACGTCTTTGCCGGTGCGCGAGCCGGCCATCATCCGCAGGCTGTTCCGCGAGAGGCTTGCCGCCGTCGAAGACGAGATCGACACTGGCTACGGCTTCGAACTGGTGCGGCTTTCGGTGCTTGAAGCCTCTCCCTTCGCCATTGCGCAGACCGATCTCGCCGGTGAAGGCGCCGGCGATGAAGAGGGCCTTGCCTTTTTCGCCGACCGCGTGCAGGCCCGCCTCGGCGGAAATGGGCTGGTGCGGCCCGTACCGGTCGAAAGCCACATTCCCGAGCGCGCCGTCCGCATGGTCCCCTTTACGGCTTGCGAAAAGGCGCTCCTTCGGGAAAAGGAGGGTGCGCCGTCCGCGCAAGTCCCTCCCGGCCCGGAGCGGCCGATCCGCCTTTTTGCGAATCCCGAGCCGGTCGAGGTCATCGCCGCCGAGGTGCCGGAAGGACCGCCGCTCCACTTCCGCTGGCGGCGCGCCATGTATCACGTCGCCCGCGTCGAGGGGCCCGAGCGGATCGCCCCGGAATGGTGGCGCGAGCCGGAGGATGCCCCCACGCGCGATTATTTCCGTGTCGAGGATGCCGAGGGCCGCCGTTACTGGCTCTATCGCCAGGGTCTTTACGGTGCCACGGAAGGAATGCCGCGCTGGTTCATGCACGGGATCTTCGCATGACGGTAGCCCCTTCCTATGCCGAATTCGCCGTGCAGTCGAATTTCTCCTTCCTGCGCGGCGGCTCGCGACCGGAGGAACTGGTCGTGGCCGCAAAGCTCTACGGCCATTCGGCCCTCGGCCTTGCCGACCGCAACACGGTGGCGGGCGTGGTGCGCGCCTGGACCCAGTCCAAGCACATCAAGCTGACGGAAGGGGCCGAGCCGGCGCTGCTTCCTTTCCATCCCGGTTGCCGGCTCGTCTTTTCCGACGGCACGCCGGATATTCTCGCCTACCCCCAGGACCGCCGCGGCTGGGCGCATCTCTGCCGCATGCTGACCGTCGCCAACCAGCGCGGGGAGAAGGGCGATCCCGACCTGCGCGCCGGGGATTTTCTGGAATGGGGCGAGCGCATGTCCCTTGCCGTCCTGCCGGATCTTCGGGCGGATCCGGAGAAGACCCTTTCCCTTCTGCGCTTTCTGAAGGATCGGTTCGGGCGCCATCTGCGCCTTGCCGCCGTGCCCACCTACAAAGGCGACGACCGCTTCCGGCTGGAGCAGGCCGCGTCCCTTGCCGCCGCCGCGGGCCTGCCGCTGATGGCCGTCAACGACGTGCTGTATCATGCGGCCGAGCGCCGCTCCCTGCAGGATGTGCTCACCGCGATCCGGCTGAACACACCGGTTGCCGAGGCGGGTTTCGTCCTTGAAGCCAATGCCGAGCGGCACATGAAGCCGCCGGAAGAGATGGCGCGGCTCTTCCGCCGTTATCCCGAGGCGCTGACCGAGACGATCCGTTTTGCAGAAAGCCTCACCTTCTCGCTTTCGGAACTCCAGCACAACTATCCCGACGAGCCGACGGAATCCGGACTTCCCGCACAGGAGGAGTTGGAGCGGCTCGCCTGGGAAGGCGCGAAGGAGCGCTTCCCGCAAGGCGTGCCCGAAAAGGTCAAAAACCTCATCCGCACGGAACTCGCCCTGGTGCGGGAGAAAACCTACGCCCGCTACTTCCTTACCGTCCACGACATCATGAAGTTCGCCCGCTCGAAGGGAATCCTGTGCCAGGGGCGCGGCTCGGCCGCCAATTCCATCATCTGCTACTGCCTTAAAATAACGGATGTCGGCCCCGACATCATGGACCACCTCCTGGAGCGCTTCATTTCCGTGGAACGCGACGAGCCGCCGGATATCGACGTCGATTTCGAACATGAGCGGCGCGACGAGGTCATCGCCTATATCTACGAGAAATACAGCGAAAAGCACACCGCGCTCGCCGCCTCGGTCGTCTCCTATCGCGGCCGTTCCGCGCTGCGCGAGGTGGCCAAGGCGCTCGGCCTTTCCGAGGATATGATGAGCGCGCTTTCGGGCTCCATCTGGGGTTGGTCGAGCGCCAGGCTGGGTGAGACGGAGACCCGCGCCGCAGGGCTCGACAAGGCCGACCCCCGCACGAGGCACCTGGTCGCGCTCGCCAATGACATCATGGGCTTCCCCCGCCATCTCTCCCAGCATGTGGGCGGCTTCGTCATCACCAAGGACAGGCTCGACGAGATCGTCCCCATCGTCAAAACGGCGATGGACGACCGCAAGATGGTCGAGTGGGACAAGGACGACCTGGACAATGTCGGCCTTCTCAAGGTCGACGTGCTGGCGCTCGGCATGCTGTCCTGCCTGCGCCGCGCCTTCGACTTGCAGGAGAAGCACTATGGCAAAAGGCTGACGCTCGCGACGATCCCGAAGGAAAGAAAACCTGTCTACGACATGATCAGCCGCGCCGACACGATCGGCGTGTTCCAGGTCGAATCGCGCGCGCAGATGTCGATGCTGCCGCGCCTTCAGCCACAAAAATTCTACGATCTCGTCATCGAGGTGGCGATCGTCCGGCCCGGCCCCATCCAGGGCGACATGGTGCATCCCTATCTCAGACGGCGGGAGGGGACGGAAGATCCCGAATATGTGCGGCCGGAACTCGAAGCGATCCTGAAGAAAACACTTGGCGTTCCACTGTTTCAGGAGCAGGCGATGAAAATCGCCATTGTCGCCGGCGGCTTCGAACCGTGGGAAGCCGACCAATTGCGGCGTGCCATGGCAACGTTCAGGCGCATGGGAACGATCCAGCAGTATGAGCGGAAGATGATCGAGGGCATGGTCTCGCGCGGCTATCCGCGCGACTTCGCCGAGCGCTGTTTCAAGCAGATCGAGGGTTTCGGCGAATACGGCTTTCCCGAAAGCCACGCCGCCTCCTTCGCCTTGCTCGTCTATGCGTCGGCCTGGTTCAAGACCTTCTATCCGGACGTCTTCTGCGCGGCGATTCTCAACTCCCAGCCCATGGGCTTCTACGCGCCGGCACAGCTCGTGCGCGACGCGCGCGAGCACGGCGTCGAGGTACGGCCGGTGGACATCAATCTTTCCGAATGGGACTGCACGCTGGAGGAGGCGCTCTTCGATCCCGCCCGCGTGGCCGGACGGCATGCGGAAATGCGCCGCGTCATCGGAACGCGCCGTGCCGTGCGTCTCGGCTTTCGCCAGGTGAAGGGGCTTTCCAAAGACGACATGGAGCGGCTCGTGCAAAACCGCGGCGCCGGCTATGATTCGGTGCGCGATCTGTGGCTGCGTTCGGGCCTCGGCAAGGGTGCGATCGCTCGCCTCGCGGAGGCGGATGCCTTCCGTTCCCTCGGCCTCGACCGGCGCGCGGCGCTTTGGGCGGTGCAGGCGCTGGACGGCATCGGCGCCGCCGCACGGCTACCGCTTCTCGACCGGCCCGATCTCCGCCTTGCCGAGCACGAGCCGGAGATGCGGCTGCCCGCCATGCCCCTGGGCACACATGTGGTGCATGATTACCGCGCGATCGGCCTGTCGCTCAAGGCGCACCCCGTCTCCTTCCTGCGCACGCGCCTCGATGCGGAAGGCGTGGTTCCCAATGAGCGCCTGTCGTCAATGGGCAACGGGTGCCGCCTTTCCGTCGCCGGCCTCGTGCTCATCCGCCAACGCCCCGGCACCTCCAAGGGCGTCATCTTCATGACGCTCGAAGACGAGACCGGCATTGCCAATGCGGTCGTCTGGCACAAGGTGTTCGAGCGCTTCCGGCCGCAGGTGCTGGGCGCCCGGTTCGTGCGCATCACCGGCCGTCTGCAGTCGGCTTCGGGCGTCATTCATGTGATGGCCGAGCGGATCGAGGATTTAAGCCATAGGCTCGGTCTTCTGGAGCGGCAGGAGCCGTTATCTCGGGACGGCAGAGCCGGAGCCCACGTTGCCGGCGCACGAAAGGATGCGCCGGCGCGACCGCGGTCCGAACCCCTCGACAAGCCGCATGCCGCCTCCGCCATGCCCAAGGGGCGGAATTTTCACTGACCGCAAGGATCGGCTCATGCCGGCGATCGGACCGATACGCCGGTGCATCGGTCCGCAAACCGGAATCGCATTTTTTGGAAAGCACGATGCACGGATTCAAAACCTGAAACGCTCTTCCCTGCGTCCGGATGGACGCAGGCGGTATCCATGGCTGCACCACAATGCCGGCGTCAGATCCTGAGAGTCGGAGAAACCGGTTGGCGAGACCCGCTGGGAGAAGACCTGACCAGTCCTCCTACGCCAAGGCTTCGGAGGACGTCGTGATTCTTTTCAGCGGCGGCGCTGATCTGCAAAACTCGAGGAACGAAACAGGATGGTGGAGCTGAGGGGAATCGAACCCCTGACCTCATCATTGCGAACGATGCGCTCTCCCAACTGAGCTACAGCCCCGTTTCGCCGGAACGGAGCGCATTTAGGTCGTGGCCGGCGCCCCTGTCAAGCGTCGCGTTAGCCCTGTTTGCGCAGGACTTGCCGCAATTGGCGCCAATGGCTACATGTCGCGAAACCTTTCGGGAGATCGGCATGCTCGCGTTCATCCAAACCATCATCATGGCGCTCGACATCTACTGGTGGCTCATCATCGGCGCGGCCATCTTCTCGTGGCTCTACGCCTTCAATGTCGTCAATCCGCGCAACCAGTTCGTGGGCATGTTCGGCAACTTCCTCTTCCGCGTCACCGAACCCGCGCTGCGGCCGATTCGCAGCGTGCTGCCCGATCTCGGCGGCATCGACATCTCACCGATCATTCTCCTGCTCATCATCTTCTTCGTACGCCAGTTCATCCTGACGACGGTCGCTCCCGCCGTTCTGTAGCATGGGAGGCAGGCCGCCTGCCTTCTTCCGCGCCACGTCCGAAGGCGTCGAGCTGCGCGTCCGCCTCACACCCAAAGCTTCCCGGGATGCTGTCGAGGGGCTGGAGACCGCGGCGGATGGTGCGCAGCACCTGAAGATGCGCGTGCGTGCCATTCCCGAGGACGGAAAAGCGAACGCCGCGCTGGAGAAACTGGTCGCCAAGTGGCTGAAAGTGCCCGTCCGCGACGTCAAGCTCGTCTCCGGCAGCAGATCACGGCTGAAGACGCTGTCGATTCTTGGCGACAGCGAATCTCTTTCGGCGCGGCTGGATAAAATCCGGCGATGACGGCATGGATTTTCCGAAGAGGCTGATGTATATAAAAGGCATATTACAACCTTGAGTGGAATATTATATTATGAAATATATTCTGTTGATTTTATCTCTATTTGCCATGGCGCATGCGGCCGGCGCCGGGGAAATCGAAAGCGCTTATACCGAGCTCGATCCGAAGCGCGACTGCGAGGTCATTGCCGCGAACCGGGACGGCGGCGACTGGAGCAATCTCGTATGCTCCGGTTACAAGGGCTATCCGGTCGTGATCAACTACGGGGACGCGCGCGAATCGCTCTTTTACGGCTTTCCGGGCGATCTTCAGCCGCAATGGGAATCCTTCACCGGCTTCAACCATGCCGGCCCGACCATCGAATGGCGCGTGGAAAAGGGGGGTGGACTCGAAAAACCTTTCGCGACCATTCACCGCTGGTTCGTCAACGAGGACGAGGCAAAGGTCGAGGTCCTCGTGGTCGAGAAGGTCGCGCAGCCGGACGTGCACGAAGGCTGCGCTGTGGGCTATGTCGTGGCAACCGGCAACGCGAAGGCCAATGAAAAGGCGCGCCGGATCGCCGACGAGGAGGCGCGCGATTTCATCTGCGGCTCCATGCGCCCGACGGTGCGCGCCGGCGACGTGCCGCTGCCGGCACTTTCGCAGTAGAGCGTCCGATTTCAGATCAGTTCACCGTTTCAGGCAAACGGTGAACTGATCTATCTGTTGGTTTCACGCAATTCCGGACGGAAAACCGGCTTCCAGTTTTCCTGGATTGCTCTGCGGCCCCGAGGGCCATTCCACTTCCGCCCTTGCCGCGATGTTGGCGGCAGGCAAGCCGCATTCGTGCCACGGCAAGTGATCCCACTTTCAGGCTGTCGCGCTCTTGGCCCTGTCGATCGCCTCGACGATCAGGCGGCGGGCTGCGGCGGCGTCCATCCAGTCGCCTATCTTCACCCACTTGCCGGGCTCCAGATCCTTGTAGTGCTCGAAGAAGTGCTGGATCTGCTGCAGCGTGATCTCCGGCAAGTCGGTGAAATTGTGCACGTTCTCATAGCGCCGCGTGAGATGCGGGGAGGGAACGGCGATCACCTTCTCGTCCTGGCCGGAATTGTCCTCCATCACCAAGACGCCGATCGGCCGCACATTGATGACGCAGCCGGGGATGAGCTGGCGCGTGTTGCACACCAGAACGTCGATCGGGTCACCGTCGTCAGAGAGCGTGTGCGGCACGAAGCCGTAGTTCCCCGGATAGGTCATGGGAGTGTAGAGGAACCGGTCGACGATCAGCGTGCCGGCTTTCTTGTCCATTTCGTATTTGATCGGCTGCCCGCCGACGGGCACCTCGACGATGACGTTGACATCTTCAGGCGGATTGTTGCCGATGGAAACGGCCTCGATGCGCATGGGCTGGTCCCGATTTGGTTGACGTTTGCGAGCGCTGCCTATCCGCTCTCGCGCCAACGGGCAATGCGGCGGATCCACCCGGACAGCTTTTTTTCGCGGTCAGTCCCAGACGAAGGCGATCTTGCGCAGGGCCTTGCTGTCGAAAACCTCGACGCCTTCGGCGACATTGCGCCCGCCCGCACTCTGATAAAAGGAGATCGCGCCGGTATTTTCCTCCAGCGCCCAGACCACCACCCCCTCGAAACCGTGGGCTACAAGCATTTCACGGGCGGCTTCGAAGAGGCGTGTTCCCATGCCGATGCCCTGATATTCGGGGCTCAGATACAGCTCGTAGATTTCGCCGTCCTGTTTGAGCTGACGCGCGCGGTTGCGCCCGAGGGTCGCATAGCCGGCAACTTCCCCGCCGACCTCCATCACCAGGACGGTGGCCGAGCGGCGAATCGCATTGGCCCACCAGCGCGGCCCGCGGCGCCCGACCATCGCATTGAGGGCGCGATGCGGGATGATCCCGGCATAGGCCCCGCGCCAGGCGCGGTCATGCACGGCGGCGATGGCATCCGCGTCCTGCGGGTCCGCTCTTCGGATGTCGATCGATAGTGTCTTCATGGCCCATTAACCATAGACGCGCGGGCCGGGGGCTGCAAGCGGAACCGGGGCCTGCCGGCGCGTTCGACTGTCGCGCCGTTTGGTGCTATGCGCGAGGGGAGAACGGGCGTGCTTTCAGCGGCGGACAGGCGATGGGCGAGAAAGAGCGTGACGAAGAAAGGCGGGCCGAATCACGCCGCATCCTGAAGCGTGTGGAACGTGATTCCGATACCCTGTTCCTCGGCGCGGCGTCGACGGCGCGGGACCATTTCAGCGCGCGCGAGGCAGAAGACGCGGACTGGACGGAGCGATGGGGCCGGCGCATCGGGCGCGTGCTCGGCCTCGGTTTCGCCGTGTTTCTCATCATCTGGCTCTGGCGCTTCTTGACGGGGACCCCATGACAGGTTTGCAAGGCGAGGGCAGGGACGGCGCCCGGGGCGCCGTGATCGTGATCTCCAGCCACGTGGCCCGCGGCTCGGTGGGCAACCGGGCCTGCGTCTTTGCGCTGGAAACGCTCGGCCATCCTGTCTGGGCGGTGCCGACGGTCATGCTCCCCTGGCACCCCGGCCACGGGCCGGCGACGCGGATCCTTCCGCCGGCGGAGGCCTTTCAGGCCTTCCTGAGAGATCTGGAGCGGGCGCCCTGGCTCGGGGAGGTGACGGCTGTCCTGTCGGGCTATCTCGGCGAGCCGAGCCAGGCCGACGCGGTGGCCGCGCTGGTGCGCCGCGTGAAGGCGCACAATGCAGATGCGCTTTACCTGTGCGATCCGGTGATGGGGGATGCCGGCGGGCTCTATGTGCCGCCGGAGACGGCGGCGGCCATTCAGAAGACGCTCCTGCCGCTGGCCGACATTGCCACGCCGAACCGCTATGAACTCGCCTGGCTGGCGGAGGCGGAGCTGGACACGCCCGAGGCGCTGGC
>NZ_JBHSUM010000173.1:0-8546 GCF_042660605.1 Nitratireductor sp. GCM10026969 | reverse complement strand
CGGCGCGCGCGGCCTCCGCGACGGCGCGGGCGCCGAAGTTTTGCACGGCATCGAAGCGCTGGCGTCCCGACTCGTGCAGGATGCCGACCAGGTTGATGACGTGATCCGCACCTTCCACCGCGCGGTCGACCGACCAGCGATAGCGCAGATTGGCCTGCACGGTGTGCACCTGGCCCATATTGCCGAGCGGAAGCACGTGGACGGCCGTATGCGGGTTGCGGCAGGCCACGCGAACGCGGTAGCCCCGACGCGTGAGCGCCTGCACGACGTGGCGGCCCAGGAAGCCGGAGCCACCGAAGACGGTGACGAGCTTGGGTTTCTGGCTGATGGTGGCCATTCTTGCGCCTCGGTCTCCGATTATGCTCTTCTCCCGGCTTCATAATCGGCTTTCGCGCCAAAGGCAAAGGGCGGGGGACATTGGCCGCCATCCCCAGCCCGCAAGAGCGGTGAAACTTGGAAAAAGGCGTTGGAACGCCTATATCTTAGGACTAACGGCCGCTGATTCGCGGCAGACCAAGAGCCTTTTTCAAGGCGCCTCCTGTACGAAAGCGTTTGATGAGCGACACGCCCGAAATTCCCCCCGGCGAAGCGACCGAATACGGCGCCGAATCCATTAAGGTTCTCAAGGGCCTGGATGCGGTCCGCAAGCGCCCCGGCATGTATATCGGCGACACCGACGATGGCTCCGGCCTGCATCACATGGTCTACGAGGTGGTGGACAACGCCATCGACGAGGCGCTGGCCGGACACGCCACGCGGGTTACTGTCGCGCTCAACCCCGACGGCTCCTGCACGGTCACCGACAACGGCCGCGGCATCCCGACCGACGTGCATACGGAGGAAGGCGTTTCGGCGGCGGAGGTCATCATGACCCAGCTCCACGCCGGCGGAAAGTTCGACCAGAATTCCTATAAAGTCTCTGGTGGGCTGCACGGCGTTGGCGTTTCGGTGGTCAACGCGCTGTCGAGTTGGCTGAAGTTGAAGGTCCGCCGCAAGGGCCAGATCCACGAGATGAGCTTCACCCACGGCGTACCGGATGGACCGTTGGCCGTCACCGGCGATGCGGGTCAGGAGACCGGCACCGAGGTGTCCTTCCTGCCCTCGACCGAAACCTTCACCATGACCGAGTTCAACTACGGTACGCTGGAGCACCGGCTGCGCGAGCTCGCCTTCCTCAATTCCGGCGTGCGAATTCTCCTGACGGACCGCCGGCATGCCGACGTGAAGGAGGAGGAATTCCTCTATGACGGCGGCATCATCGAATTCGTC
The DNA here is from genome assembly GCF_042660605.1 of Nitratireductor sp. GCM10026969. Taxonomy (NCBI): domain Bacteria; kingdom Pseudomonadati; phylum Pseudomonadota; class Alphaproteobacteria; order Hyphomicrobiales; family Phyllobacteriaceae; genus Nitratireductor; species Nitratireductor sp. GCM10026969. The sequence continues at coordinate 7,277 of NZ_JBHSUM010000173.1, read as the reverse complement.
AAATATCTGGACCGGGCGAAGAAGCCGCTGATCGACGAGCCCATCGCCATTCTCGGCGAGCGGGACGGGATAACGGTCGAGCTCGCCATGTGGTGGAACGAATCCTACCATGAGAACGTGCTCGCTTTCACCAACAACATCCCGCAGCGCGACGGCGGCACGCACATGGCCGGCTTCCGCGGCGCGCTGACGCGCCAGGTCACCTCCTATGCGGATGTCTCCGGCCTGATGAAGAAGGAAAAGGTCTCGCTCACGGGCGACGACTGCCGCGAGGGGCTGACTGCGGTTCTTTCCGTCAAGGTTCCGGATCCGAAATTTTCGTCCCAGACCAAGGACAAGCTGGTTTCCTCCGAGGTCCGTCCCGTGGTCGAAAGCCTCGTCAACGAGGCGCTCGGCACATGGCTGGAGGAGCATCCGGCAGAGGCCAAGGTGCTGGTCGGCAAGGTTGTGGAAGCGGCTGCAGCGCGCGAGGCCGCGCGCAAGGCGCGCGAATTGACCCGGCGCAAGGGCGCTCTCGACATCACCTCGCTGCCCGGAAAGCTCGCCGATTGCCAGGAGCGGGATCCCGCGAAGTCCGAGATCTTCATCGTCGAGGGTGATTCGGCCGGCGGCTCGGCCAAATCCGGCCGCTCGCGCAAGAACCAGGCGATCCTGCCGCTCCGGGGCAAGATCCTTAACGTGGAGCGCGCGCGCTTCGATCGCATGCTGTCCTCCGACATGATCGGTACGCTGATCACGGCGCTCGGCACCGGCATCGGCAAGGACGAGTTCAATCCCGAGAAGCTGCGCTACCACAAGATCATCATCATGACGGACGCCGACGTCGACGGCGCCCACATCCGCACGTTGCTTCTCACCTTCTTCTTCCGCCAGATGCCGGAACTGATCGAGCGCGGGCACCTCTATATCGCCCAGCCGCCGCTTTATAAGGTCACGCGCGGCAAGTCGGTGCAGTACATCAAGGATGAGGCGGCGTTCGAGGAATTCCTGATCGACACCGGCCTAGAGCAGGCTTCGCTGGAACTTTCCACCGGCGAGGTGCGCTCCGGTCACGACCTGAAGCAGGTGATCGAGGACGCGCGCGCCGTGCGCTCGCTGATCAACGGTCTCCATACGCGCTACAATCGCGCGGTGGTGGAGCAGGCGGCAATTGCCGGCGCGCTCAACGCTGCGGTGCTGGCCGATCCCGTGCGCGCGAGCGCGGCGGCTGACCACGTGGCAAACCGCCTGGACATGATCTCCGAAGAGACCGAACGCGGGTGGCAGGGTCGGTTGAACACGTCCAATGACGGCACGGGGGGATATCTCTTCGAGCGAACCGTACGCGGTGTTCGCGATATCGTCGTTCTGGATGCGGCGCTCATCGGCTCCGCCGACGCGCGCGCCATCGACCGTCACATTCCACGCCTGCAGGAGATCTTTGAAAAGCGACCGGTGCTGAAGCGCAACGACAAGTCCGAGTTCGTCTCGGGGCCGCTATCGCTGCTCGAAGCCATCTTCGCCACCGGCCGCAAGGGCTTGACCATGCAGCGCTACAAGGGGCTCGGCGAGATGAATGCCGAGCAGCTCTGGGAGACCACGCTGGACCCCGAGGCCCGTTCGCTGTTGCAGGTCAAGGTGAACGACGCCACCGATGCCGATTCCCTTTTCTCGCGCCTGATGGGTGACGAGGTGGAGCCGCGGCGCGAGTTTATCCAGGACAACGCCCTCTCGGTCGCCAACCTGGACGTCTAGACCGCACCATCGGGGAGGGAACAAGGGCTGCGCCGCCGTCGTTCGTCCGGCAACACCGGAGAACGACGGAGCTTCCAGATGGCACATGATGAAGAGCGCGTGTGGGAATTGGTCGAGAAGATCGGCATCTGCATGCTGATAAGCCGCGACGGCACCGACCTACGCGCGCGGCCGATGGCCGCCTATTTTGATCGCGATGCCCATTCGCTTTATTTTCTCACTGACGCAGAAAGCCACAAGGAAGAGGAGATCGCCCAAGATCCCCATGTGGCGCTCGCCTTCGCCGATACCAGTGACCAGAACTATCTGTCGATCTCAGGGACGGCCGAGGTTTCCAACGATCGCGAGCGTATCCGGCAGCTCTGGTCGACACCGGCCAAGGCCTGGTGGGATGATCCCGACGACCCGTCGATCCGCATCCTCAAGATCACGCCCAAGGACGCGCAATATTGGGAAGGTCCGGGAACGGTGGTGAGCTATATCAAGATGGCCGCCGCCGCGGTGTCCTCGGCGAGACCCGTCATGGGCGAGAACCGCAAGGTGAACCTGTAGGGCACGAGGCTGGGCGAGCGGCCGCTCCCCGTTGCCGTCAGGTGCGCGGGGTAGGAGCGGATATGCACGGAAAAGATGCAGTCACTCGGAATGGCCGTCGCTCGCCTTCTTTCTCTTCCATCTCTTCAGCAGCGTGAAAGCCACTGGTGCCGCCGCGACAACCAGCGTGATACGGACCATGTGATGCACGGCGACGTACGCGATTTCCGCGTTCATGGCCAACGCCACGAGACTCATCTCGGCAAGCCCGCCCGGCGCGTAAGCGAGAAGCACCTGCTCCAGGTTTTGGCCGAACCAGGTATGGAACAAGACGGCGAACAGCATGGTGATCGACAGCATTATCAGCGTCGCGCCGAGGCTGAGCAGGATGGAACGCCCGATGAGGCCGGGACGGACGCCGACGAAGCGGCAGCCGACGATGGTGCCGAGAAAGATCTGTGCCACGACGATCAGCTCGCTCGGCGGCGGCGAGTGGGTGACACCTCCCAGATGGATGAGCGCGCTCACCAGCATCGGGCCGACCAGGGTCGGGGCCGGCAGCCGCAGTTTCAGCCCGAGAAAGAAGCCGACCACGCCGGCTGCCGCCAGCACGAAGAGGTCCGTCGCTGGAATCACCGAGAAGGGTGTGCCCGCCGATGCGCGGCTGGCGGGATCATAGTCCACCGTCAGCCGGAACCATGCCGCCATCAGGAAGACCACGATGATGATCCGGCTGGTATGCGCGAGCGCGATCCGCCGGTCGTCGCCCCCCATATCCCTGCCGATGAAGGTCATTTCGTTGAGCCCGCCCGGCATGCCGGCGAAATAGGCCGTTACGGGGTCGAAACGGCCGACATAGCGGTAATAGGGAATGACGAAGAGGGCGGAGACGAAGAGATAGGCGGCGAGCATCGCGAGCGACAGCAGCCAGTCTCCGATATGATTGAGAATGGCCGGCGAGAAGCCCGACCCCAGCATCACCCCGATCACCACCACCACATAGGGGCGGACGGAGGCGGGCGGCGCGATCGGCAGGCGAAGGAGGGCGGCGACCGTATTGAAGACGATGGGACCCAGCATCCACGGCAGCGGCAGCGTCAGCCAGTTGAAGACAATCCCGCCCACGGTGCCGATGCCCAGTGCCAGCGCGATCCGCGGCAGGCTGACGGCGCGTTGCACCGCCTTGCGCCACCTGCTCGCCTCGCTTCTGTCGCTACGCTTCTGCATCCGGTCTCAGCGTTCGAGGCCGCTGACCGGCGACTCCGGCTTCACCCTGCCTGGGAGCGGCCGGGTCCGCGCCCCGTTCACTTTCCGCCGCCGGCGCGCGGCCAGCCGCAGGAAAACCTTGCGGATGTCGGTGCGCGGCGCGGAGGTCCGCGCGTCGGAAAGATGTTCGTGAAGGCTCAAGGGCGCCTTGCGATTCGTCATGCCGGTTATTTTTCGTTGTTTTCCCCCGATCGCAAGTCCCGTTTGGGCGTCCCGTTCTTCTGCCCCGTCTGATCTGCGCCGGGCAGTGGTCTCCAGCCGATTTGTGCTCGGCGCGCCGGTCCGCTCAGGCGTTGCCGATCAGCATGCCCGCGCCGAAGACGAGCGCGCCGCCCAGCACCACCTGGAAGATCGCGCGGCTCCAGGGTGTTTCCATATAGCGCTTCTGGATGTAGGCGATTGCCCACAGCTCGAAGAAGACGATGACGATGGCGATCGTCGTCGCCGTCCAGAAGTACGGGATCAGATAGGGCAGGGCGTGCCCCAGCCCACCCAGCGTGGTCATGATCCCGGTGGTCAGCCCCCGCTTGACCGGCGAGCCGCGCCCGGAGATGACACCGTCGTCCGAAGCCACCTCGGTGAAGCCCATGGAGATGCCGGCACCGATCGACGCCGCCAGCCCCACCAGGAAGGTCTGCCAGGTGTTGCCCGTGGCAAAGGCCGCGGCGAAGATGGGCGCCAGCGTGGAGACGGAGCCGTCCATCAGCCCGGCGAGGCCCGGCTGTACATAGGTGAGGATGAACTGGCGGCGCTCCGTGTGCTCCTCTTCCTGGCGCGCGTCTTCGCCCAGGTGCTTTTCCGAAAGGTGCTCGGCCACGGATTCGTGCTTCTGCTCCGCCGCCGCGAGGTCGCCGAGCAGTTTGCGTGTGGCCGCGTCGCCGGCGCGTTTCGCTGCCTCGGTGTAGAAACGCTGCGCTTCCTCCTCCATGATCGCGGCCTGCGCGCGCACGTGGTCGAGCCCAAGCGGCCGCACCAGCCAGTCAGGCCGGCGCTGGTAATAGCCGCGCACGTGCTCGCGGCGGATCAGCGGGATGCGCTCGCCAAAGCGTTTCCTGTGCAGCGCGATAAGCGATGCGCGGTGGCTGTCCTCCTCTTCCGCCATCTCCTCGAACATCGCCGCCGAATGGGGATAGTCGTCGCGCAGGCCGTCGGCATAGGCGCGGTAAATGCGCGCGTCGTCCTCCTCCGAGGAAATCGCGAGCGCCAGCACCTCCTGCTCGGAAAGAGACGAAAAGGCGCGGCGGTTGAAACCGAAAAGGCGATTGAACATGACGCGGAGGGTCCAGTTAGTTTAGAATAATTCTAAACTATGTTCGCCCACGGAAGGCGTCAAGCACAGCCTCAATCCAGCGTCTGCCTGAAACGCATCAGCGCGATCGCGGCATAGGCGAAGATGAACAGCACCAGGATGCCGGTTTCCAGCGCCACCGCCGGCAGTTCGGCGCCCTTCAGCATGATGGCGCGGATGATGCGCAAGAAGTGTGTAAGCGGAAAAATCTCGCCGAGCCACTGCGCCCATTGCGGCATACCGCGGAAAGGGAACATGAAGCCGGAAAGCAGGATGGAAGGCAGGAAAAAGAAGAAGGTGAGTTGCAGCGCCTGCATCTGGGTGCGCGCGACGGTGGAGATGGTATAACCGAGCAGCACCAGCGCCAGGACGAAGATCAGGATGGCCGAAAGCAGCAGTCCCATGCCCCCCATGAACGGCACGTCGAAGAGAAGCCGCGCCGCGCCGAGCACGACGATCACCTGCACCGCACCGACGACGAGATAGGGCAGGATCTTGCCCAGCATGATCTCGAGCGGGCTCGCCGGCATGGCGAGCAGGTTTTCCATCGTCCCGCGTTCGCGTTCGCGGGTGAGCGCGATGGAGGTCATCATGACCATGGTCATCTGCAGGATGACGCCGAGCAGCCCTGGCACGATGTTGTATTGCGAGATGCCCTCGGGGTTATAGCGGCGGTGGACCACCACCTCGAGCCCGCCCGCCTGGCCTTCCCCGGGCGTCATACCGCGCTCGCGCAGGAGCGCCTGGCTTGCCACCGTGTCGAGTGTCGAAACGGCGCCGCTGGCCACCGAGGGATCGGTGGCGTCCGCCTCGATCAGGATCTGCGCACGCTGGCCGCGATCCACCTTGCGTGCGAAGTCGGAGGGGATGGTGACGACGAAGACGACGTCTCCCCCGGTGATCAGCGCCTCCGCTCGCGCCGCGCTATCCACGATGTGATCGAAGCGGTAATAGCCGGTCAGTTCCAGCGCCGAGACCATGGCGCGGGTGTAGTGATCTTGGCTCGTCGTCACCAGTGCGGCCGGCAAGGCCTTCGGGTCGTTGTTGATGGCATAGCCGAACAGCACGAGCTGCATCAGCGGCACGCCGAGCATCATGCCGAAGGTGATGCGGTCGCGCCGCATCTGGATGAACTCCTTGAGAAGCATCGCGCCGAGCCGGCCGATCGAAAAGAACCTGCTCATCTCATATTGTCCGTCGCGTTGGCCATGAACTGGATGAAGACGTCCTCCAGGCTGGTCTCACCGCGGGCGACGGAGACGCCCGGCCGGCGGGAGACCTCCTCCAGGGCGGCGCGCAGGGCCCGTTCGTCCGAGCCCACCACGTGCAGCGTCGCCCCGAAGGGCGCCACCTGCTCGACGCCCGGCAGGCCGGCAATTTCCCGGGCCATGCGCTCGAGCCCCGGCCCCTCGACGATGAAGGTCGTCAGCCCCGCGTCGCGCACCACATCCGCCACCGTGCCGCTTGCCAGCATCCTGCCGTAGGAGATGTAGGAGATGCGGTGGCAGCGCTCCGCCTCGTCCATATAGTGGGTGGAGACGAGCACGGTCAGTCCGTCGGCGGCGAGCCGGTGTATCTCGTCCCAGAAGTCACGCCGTGCCTTGGGATCGACGCCTGCCGTGGGCTCGTCGAGAAGCAGAAGCTTCGGCTTGTGCATGATGCAGGCCGCCAGCGCGAGCCGCTGCTTCCAGCCCCCCGAAAGCGTGCCGGCGAGTTGGTGACGGCGCGTCGTCAGGCCGAGCTCCTCCAGTGTCCTGTCCACGTGTGTCGTGATGGGTTTCAGACGGTAGAGCCGCGCCACGAAGGCGAGGTTCTCGGCAATCGTCAGATCTTCGTAGAAGGAGAAACGCTGCGTCATGTAGCCGACCTCGCGCTTGATCTGCAGCTGCTCGGTCCTGAGATCATGGCCCAGCACCTGGCCGCTGCCCTCGTCCGCCGTCAGAAGGCCGCACATGAGGCGGATCGTCGTCGTCTTGCCCGAGCCGTTGGGGCCCAGAAAGCCGACGATCTCGCCGGGATCCACGGTCATCGACACATGGTCGACGACCGTCTTGTCGCCGAAGCGCTTGACGAGACCTTGGACGTCGATGGCATGCATTGTCCGGTTTCCTCGGTGTGACGACGGCGCAGGCGGCGGCCGGTCACGTTTCCTCGTTGAGCAAAATCACATCCACGATCTGGCCCGGCTGTAGCCGGTCGGCCGCTTCGCCCTCCGGCCTGGCTTCGATCAGGAACACGAGCTTCTGCCGCGTCTCCAGGGAATAGATCACCGGCGGCGTGAACTCGGGGTCCGGGGAGACGTAGGAGACGCGGGCGCGCAGCCCCGCCGGGCAGCCGTCGCAGCGCACCGCGAGCAGCGAGCCAACCTCGACGGCGGAGAAGGCGGGTTCCGGCAGATAGAGCTTCAGCTTCACCGCCCCGTCCGGCAACATGGAGATGACCGGGGCCGACGGCCCGG